>CAZRID010000146.1:0-7747 GCA_964600055.1 uncultured Acidimicrobiaceae bacterium | reverse complement strand
ATGTCATCGGTGGAGCTGAGGGGATTTGAACCCCTGACCTCTTGCATGCCATGGAGGAAGCGGTGTGTATCCCGATGTCCCGCGAGGTGTCCCGGAGTGCCAAGAAAACCAGCTGCCCACCAGGCATTTCATGCCTTGAGGCTCCAAAACCCAGTAGCGACAGCGCTTCTCGATCGGAGTGGTTTGGTACCCCATTGGCTCCCCAACTGGCTCCCCACACCTATCCGGACAACGTCCGGACAGATGTTAGGCTTGCTGCCATGACCGAGCCCGCCCCCAAGGCTTCCCGCCGTCAACGGCTCGAGATGCGGGTCACCCCCCAACAGGATGCCGTCATTCGTCAAGCCGCCCGGCTGGAGAACACCACCGTCACTGCTTTCGTGCTCGACACCGTTACCGCCCGAGCGCACAAGGTGATCAGAAGGCATCAGGACCTGGTGTTGAGCAACGACGCCTTCGATCGTTTCCTGGCCGAACTCGACAAACCCGCCCAGGTCGTACCGGAGCTGGCCAAACTCTTCGAACGGAACCCGAAGCTACCCGAAGGGTGAGCCAACCCAGGCTCCGCCTTGAACGTCTCAGCCGTGATCACGATGTGATCGGCTTCCAATCCGAAAGCGAAGAGCTTGACCGTTGGCTACAGCAGCATGCGCTGGCCGCCCAGGAGATGGACACCGCCCGCACCTTCCTCCTGATCCGAGGCCGCTGGATGGTCGGCTACTTCAGTCTGACCATGGGATCAGTTCTCAGAGAGGAGGCTCCGCCCCGGTTGGTGCGCGGGATGCCCGGATACCCGGTAGGGATGGTCCTGCTGGCCCGGCTCGCCATCGACCACCGCCACCAAGGCCAAGGGCTAGGAGCGCTGCTCCTGAGCGAAGCTCTCCGCAAAGCCCTCGCCGCCGGCGAGGCGGCCGCCGCCAGACTCGTGGTGGTGGACGCCATCGACCAGCAGGCAGCCGCCTTTTACCAACACCACGGATTCATCGCCCCACCCGAACACCCCCTCCGGCTCTACCGTCGCCTCAAAGACATCCACGCCAGCCTCAAAACCACCAACTCCTCCGACACCCGAACCCATTAGCCAACAACCTTTACGACGCAGAAGGATTGGGAGAGCGTGCTCGATCCGGTATCGAGCACGTCGTGGTCGAGCTCCACACTGAATACCTCGTCCGCGCGGGTCTTAAAGGCGAACTCGGTGAGAACGGCACGCACAGTCTTCGCTAGGTCAGCACATCAATATGTCGCGATGCGCTCTATGTCCGTTGGACCCAGGCTCGGCTATGGCAGTGCACGCACGGAGACACCGGGTGCGTCGTACAGGTAGGCGTGGGCCGCCCCTATGGGCGTCTGAGCGACCTGCGAGGACTCGACTGGACGCCCGACGGCGATCGGATCGCCTACGTTCGCAGCCAGGACCGTGACGGGCTTCGGCCAGCTTTTCGCTCTGGATCTTGAGAGCGGTGCTACCGAGCTGTTGTTCGCCGGAAGGGTGGGATTTCCGAGCTGGTCGCCGGACGGTACCCGGATCGTCGTAGCGACCGCCGGCGCCGCCGACGGCGACCCGGACCGAATCTCGGTTCTCTACCTCGAAAGCGGCGCCCAGAGGGTTACGTGTCGCACCACCACGGTGAAGCCGACCACCTGGCTCACCTGGAGCGACCCTTCCGGGAAGCCCTAGACCTGCCGCAACGGCGGACGGCCGCGAATCGGACGAGATGATCTAGGGGAGCGTGTACTTAGTGCTGCGGCCACACTCTGACCTCTTCCGAAAGAGCAGCCCCAATGAGCCAACGCCCGCAACGTCCAGGTTCCAGAGCTACAGATCGAGTGTTGGCTTCGAGTGGCTGCAACGCCCTGCGTTTCACTGGTCCTACCTAGTTTTGGCGAGATGTTGTGTGCCGTACCCCGGATGGTCGCTTGGTGAAGCGGGGCTATTCGCTTGTGCTTGTGAAAGTCCGACTGGAAGACCCAGCATCGAGAGCCGAATCGGATGGTCCTCGATCGATGTGGCAGTAGCGGCGGCCATGATCGACCGCCTCGTCCACCACGCCGAAGTCGTCTCCCTCAAAGGAGACAGCCACCGACTCAAAGACCGCGACCTAGGGAGGGTGCCAACCGACAACACAGAAGAACAAGAACCCGGCCGGGGGGGTTAATTTTCGGCCGGTGCAAGTGGGTCAATTTTCGGGCGGTGTTGACACCCCTCCCGGGCGTGATTCGCTCGTGCAAAGGATTCGAGGAGCCGATGTAATGATCATGGGTATCAATCCAGATGCCTCGGCGAGAGAGTTCGGGATGACCGAGATGGCGAATGAGCGTTCGGGATCGAGGTGGAGTGGATCTGCTGAAGGTGGGGGGATGTCGTCGAGAGCCGTAGGTCAACGAAATCAGGCCAGGTCATTTCTGTTCGTGGTCGCCCTTTTGGCGACGCTTACAGCGATGGTGGCATCACCCGGATCGGCGATGGAAGGGGCGAGACTCCCCCAGCCGGAGACAAGCTCTCGGACCGCTTCGGCCGAGTTGAGGTCTGTCGGTGGAGATGGTTCTGAGTTTGTGGCGGGAGAGGTGATCGTCCGATTCGAACCGGGCACTCCGGTCGCCGACCGGGCCGCTGCTCGTACCGCCGTACAGGCGACGATGAAGCGAGACCTGTTGTTCCCGGGAATGGAGCTGGTCACCCTTCCGGCGGGTTTGACGGTTCAACTGGCGGTACAGCTGCTTGAGGCGAACCCCAATGTTGCCTACGCCGAACCCAACTACCTCATGCAGTTGGTTGCTATTCCTGACGACCCGCTTTTCGGTGACCTTTGGGGTCTCAATAACACTGGACAGACGGTCAACGGTGTCGCTGGAACGGCCGATGCCGACATCGACGCTCCGGAAGCGTGGGACATCACCCAGGGAAACACGAACGTAGTGGTGGGGATCATCGACACGGGTATCGCCTACGACCATCCCGACCTTGCCCCGAACCTGTGGCTCAACCCTGGGGAGTCCGGTGCAGGCAAGGAATCCAACGGCTTCGACGACGATGGCAATGGCCTCATCGACGACTGGCGGGGGTGGGATTTCGTCAACGACGACAACGATCCACGTGATGGGAATGGTCACGGCAGCCACGTCGCCGGAACTATTGGTGCCCGGGGGAACAACACCACTGGGATCAGCGGGGTTGCGCCCCGGGTGTCGTTGGTGATGGCACAAGCCTGCAACGGCGCTGGTTCTTGTCCTTCCGCCGATGTGGCAGACGCATTCATGTACGTGGCCGATCTCGGAGTCCGGATTGCGAACGTCAGTTTGGGTGGCACGACTTTCAATCAGGCCCAGTTCGACGCTATCGCCGCCAACCCGGACACCTTGTATGTGGTGGCGGCTGGAAACAGCAACACGGATGTCGACTCGGTTTCCCATTACCCCTGTGCGTACGATCTAGCGAACATCCTGTGTGTGTCGGCGACCGACCCCGATGACAGTCGCGCCTCTTTCTCAAACTTTGGTGCTACCAGGGTGGACCTTTCTGCTCCGGGAGTGAACACGCTCAGCACATATCCATCATTCACGACCCGATTCATTGATGATTTCGAAGGCGGTTTCGCTTCCTGGGTGACGGGGGGAACGAACAACACCTGGGCGATCGATACCTGCCTGACCGGCGCATTGAACTGTCTGGTCGACAGCCCCGGGTCGCAGTATGCAAACAACACCAACGCTTGGGCTCAAACCGTTGCCAACATCGATGTAGCAACGGATGTCACCGAGTGCTCGGTCGAGTATTCGTTGGCGCTGGACATGCAATCTGGCGACGCTCTCTGGCTTGAGGCGTCGACAAATCAGACCAATTGGGTGGCCCTGGCTGGATGGACCGGATCGACCGGTGGCCTTTTCTTCCCGTTCAGCACACCGATCGACGACTCGGTCGGCTCGCCGATCTACCTCAGATATCGCCTTGCCAGCAACGGGTCCGGCCGGGCCGACGGTGCATACATCGATTCCGTCGAGGTTCGATGTGTCGACACGACGGCAACGACCTACCGGTTCCTGAATGGAACCTCGATGGCCACCCCCCATGTTGCAGGGACCGCTGCCCTGCTCCAGGCGGTCAAACCAGGCATCACAGCCGCCCAGATGAAGACCATCCTGATGGACACCGTCGACCCGATCGTCGGACTGACCGGGACTTCTGTCACCGGGGGGCGATTGAACGCCCATCTGGCAGTTCTGGCCGCAGCGTCCAATGCCGCGCCGGTCGCTGTCGACAATTCCTATGGAACTAATGAGGACACGCAGTTGGTTGTGGCAGCTCCTGGCGTGTTGGGCAACGACACCGATGCCGACGGTGATCAGCTGACAGTGTCTACTTTTGATGCTGCCTCGCTTGAAAGTGGCGTGGTGTCGGTGGCGGCTGATGGGTCGTTCACGTATATGCCGGCGATCGGGTTCGCTGGTTCGGACTCGTTTGGCTACACGGTCTCTGACGGGACGTTGACCGACACTGCCACGGTCACCATCACCGTTTCGGCCCCACCACCGCCCGGCGGCGGGGGTGGTGGTGGCGGCGGCGGAGTGGTTCTGTCTCCACCACCGGATACCTGCCCCGAGACCCTGGAAGATCCGGGATTCGTCGATCTGGACGGGCTGTCGGCAGAAGCCCACGACGCGGTGACTTGCCTTGTCGCCTACCACATCACACAAGGGACATCTGCCACAACCTTCTCACCATCACTCGAGGTCACTCGCTGGCAAATGGCCCTCTTCCTCACTCGCCAGGTGTCTGTGCACAGCATGAGCCTGCCAGCGGTGGAACTCCACGGATTCACCGATATCGACGCCTTGCCGGAGCCGACCCAGGATGCGATAAACCAACTGGCCACATTGGGAATCACAGTCGGGACCAGTCCAACGACCTTTGATCCCATGTCGAGCGTGGCTCGTTGGCAGATGGCGCTGTTCCTAACCCGACTAGCCGACCTGGTCGAGATCCCGCTGGATGAGTCACCGCCGAGTCCATTCGTGGACATCGATGACTTGTCGGCCGAGGCTCAACTGGCCATCAATCAGTTGGCCTCGGCAGAGATCGCCCAGGGAACAAGTGACACGACATTCGGTCCCAGGTCGGCCGTGACACGTTGGCAGATGGCCCTGTTCCTAACAAGGGTTCTCACCGCCGGTGGCGTCACCCTCGAATAGAGCCTCCGTCACTAGCGTCCACGCACCCGCCAAGGTCAGCAGGCTAAGCAGCACCGTGACTGACAGCGGCCCCGATCGATGCGTATACCCCCCCTCGGGTGGACGACAGCACCGACGATCACCCGAGCACGGGCAGCAGCCGGGGAATTGAGGTCTTGGCCCGGTGCTATCGGCTAGCGGTACAGCTCAGGGATGTAGGGGCTCAAACCACCGGCCGGTCCGGGAGTGCCGCGGAGGGGGATCGGGAGGGCAAGGTCGGGCATGACCATTCCCGAAATCTGGATCAGGTCCCAGTTGCCTCCGCCGGTGAAGTCGGAGGCTCCGCCCTCGCCCGGATGGAATACGGTTATCGAGGTCGCGTTCTTCTTCCACCAGGTGGCTTGCAGCCAGGTGGTCTTGAACCGGAGGATGTGGCGCCATCCGTTTCCGCTGGGGAGGGTCGACTCCCAGAATTGGGGAACGTAGGAGAACCTTGGGCTGTCGCCGATGGTTTCGAGGAACATGATCGGGGCGCTCGCACCCATCGCCACGTGGTCCAGTAGGCATTTGCCCATGTGCTCCCAGGACTCGGCCTTGTCTAGCACACCGTCGGCGGGCACCGACCAGTCCTGATCCGGCAGTGAATTGTTAAAGGTCGACTTCACGCATGAGTCGGGGATGGTGCCCCCGGCTCCGAGCCCGGTCAGGCTGCCGTCGAGATAGTCCCAGAGTGGGCGATCGTCGAGGGGTGATCCGTAGACGTTGCGTTTGGGATTGGAGCCCTGCTGGAGCCGGGGGGTGAAGCCGCCAGGAACTGGGCCGGTGGCCATTCCTTCTTGGGTTCCGTTGGAGAGCCCTTGAAAGGTGTTGAGAGTGTCGGGGGTCTCACCGCTGGCGATCACCGGACAGGTGTCTTGCTTCTCGTCGCCGACCAGCCCGTTGGCATCGGGTATCACCCGATGGTCGAGCCCGATGGCGATGTTTATGGCGAGGATGTCCTTTTTCGGGGAGCCGTTGCAGTTCTGGGTGGTGCCGAGGGCGACGTTGCCGTACTGAGGAGATTCCAGGGCGCCGAAGTTGCCGGCGTCGGGACCGTCGCAGGGCTCTTCGGCAAGGCCCCCGGAGGCGTCGCGCAGACAGACGTGGGTTCCTTCGCTAGCCGTGGACACCAGTGCGAAAGGAAGGATTCCTCCGCCTGCGCGGGAGTTCCAGCGGGCGATGGCGTCGGCGTTGGTGGAGAACTGGTTGGTACCTATGGCCCGGCCGAAGGTAGTGGTGACGATCTGATTGGGGAGCCGAACTCGGACGAATCCGGCCGGGTCGATGCTGATGCACCAGGGGGAACCCACGGTCCATCCGGTTGGGGGTGCGAGGGGTATGAAGTTGAATCCGGTGCTGTTCAAGGAGGCCAGTTCGGGGTCGGTGCATCCCTCCCAGAGGGTTTGCCAAGCGGGGTTGGTGTAGGCGGTGGGGAGGTTTTGACGCGCGAACGAAAGGATCTGATCCCGAACCTGGGCGTTCGAACCGAGGCTGGAGACCGCCCCGGCCATGACCCCCATATCCGCCGCGGTCACATCGTTTCGACGTTCGCTGAGTCCGAAGCCGAGGTCGATGGCAAAGGCCGCCATGCCCAGAAAGAGGATCATGCATACGGCGATGAGAATGGCGCTGGCACCAAGCTCTGACTTGGCTGTGGAAGGCCGGGAGCGTACAGACTGCCTGCTGTGAATGTTCATGGGCAGATCCCGTTCCCGTTGGTCCAGGTGGCCGGCTGCTCGAGTCGGAAAGTAACCGTCTCGGAGAAGCTCGATGGGTAGATCGAGTTGGCAAAAGGAAGGGATGAGAAGCCGGTGAGGGTGGTGACTGGGGCAACCAGGACGATCGAACCGGTATTTCCGATGGCCCCACCGCCGTTGTTAAATGTCACGGTGGCTCCGGCGCTGATATTCATCGCCCCACAGACCGAGGTAGTCATGGTGGCCGTCGAGCCGGTGTTGACGGCGCCAGCCGGGCTGCCTCACGAGCCCCGTGGCGGACGTCCTGCTGACCTCTGTGGGCGTGGACCCGGCGGCAGCGTCAATCATCGTGGCCAAGGGCGCTTTGGCCTGGCGCTCCGCCTATGGCGATGCCGCTGCTCGGGTGATCGAGGTCGACACCCCGGGTATCTGTCCGGTCGATCCCCACGTGCTAAAGCGTTCCACCGTGCCGTCTCGAGTCTGATCGGAGAAACGCTATGCGGCTGGGAGCTCCAGGGCAGGAAAGGCCGGCCGTGCTCCTCGATGGGAAACGAGCAGTTGACGTCTCGCAAACATGACGTTGATTCGTGATGGCCCGAGCAGCAACATCCCGCGTTCCGTTCTTCCCCAGAGGCGACTCGGAGGCGTCCATGCAGCCGTCCCCAGTGCCTGGACTGAAGCAGATGACTTCGACGCGGAGACATCTGCGAAGAACGTGCGCCGATTGATCAATGCGGGAGTCGACGGCCTCTACACCACAGGAACGGATGGCGAGGGCGATGTAGACGAGGTCTCATGACGAGTGTCCGCCGCTCTCGTATCATGCAAGCGGTCGATTGTGG
>CAZRID010000145.1:0-7757 GCA_964600055.1 uncultured Acidimicrobiaceae bacterium | reverse complement strand
GCCCTCAGCCAAATGACCCAAACCTGATCGGCTTGGACGCTTCCTCTAGCCGGAGGGGCTTGGCGTTCGCGTTCGCCGGCATCATCCTGCTCAGCCCCGAGTCTTTGCTGATCAGACTGGTGGAAGTGGATCGATGGACCCTCCTGTTCTGGAGAGGAGCCTTGATGTGTGTCGGCTTGCTGGCGGCCAGCGTGATCCTGGCGCGTTCCATCGCTGTCGTCGGTGCCATCGGTAGAGCCGGCATGCTGGTGGCAGTCCTGTTCGGAATCCAGACTGTGCTGTTCATCGTCTCGATCACCAACACCGAAGTGGCGAACACGCTGGTTGCCGTGAGCGCAGCTCCGTTGTTCGCGGCGATCTACCAGCGGGTCTTCTTCGGACAACGAATCGGTCGGCGGCTCCTGGCCGTCATCACCGTTGCCATGCTGGGCATTGGGATCATGGTGTCCGGGTCACTCGGCCGGGGCAACGTGTGGGGCGATCTGGCTGGTCTGGGGGCGGCCGCCGGTCTCGGCGGGTCATTCGTGGTGATCGGGCGTCACCGGGACCGAACCATGGTCCCCGCGATGGCTCTCGGTGGTCTGGTGGCCGCACTCCTCGCGCTCCCATTGGCATCACCGCTGACGGCCACAACCTCGGACTTCAGATACCTGGCCATTAGCGGACTGGTGGTGCTCCCGCTTGGCTTCGGTCTGCTCGCCGTTGCACCGCGATACATCGCCGGTGCCGAGGTGGCTCTGATCACACTGCTCGAGGCCGTCCTGGGCCCACTATGGGTGTGGCTCGCCTTGAGGGAGGTACCGGCTCCGGCGGCGGTGGTGGGCGGCACCATGGTGATCGGGGCTCTGGCCGTCAACTCGGCAGCCATGCTGCGCGCTTCCCGAACCCCAGCCTGATCGCGTTGGCTTCCTCAGGCTGGCGGAATGATTGGGGTGATTACGTACGCTCGTTGATCGGGGCCGAGATGAAGGGTGGTCGTCCCGCCATAGACGTCGATCGGCCGATCGGTCGGGTCGTCGTGGAGAAAAGGCCCGCAACCCTTGAGCTCATTCTTGAAGTTGGACAACCTCAACCCGGTCGTGTCTCCATCCCATTCGTAATCCTTCCCACGAACCGTGAATGCCAGGCTGTAACCGGCCGGGACCACTATGGACGTGGGCCAGATCTCGATGTCGAGTCGGACCGGCACTCCCGCTGTCAGTGGTTGGATCTCGTCATGTGTGTGATATGGCCGAAACGGTCGCGACAGGTCAGGATCGAGTTTCCGATGCGACGCCCGCAGCCAGCCCTGGGCAATAGGCGTGTGAGGGTCGATGGCGCCCTGGAACACGACTTCTTCACCCTCGGAGTCGTAGACCCGGAAGATCACGAAGAGGTCGGCGTCTTCGGTGGAGGACGAAACCCAAAGCGTCGAGGCGAGCGGACCAGTGAACTCCGTCGCCTCCTCCAGTGGCGCTGATCGAAAGGTGAGCCCATCGCCCAGGGCGTCGAACGAGAGTTGGGCTGCTTCCATCGGTGGGGTTGTTGAAAGAGTCAGATCGGGGTGGAGGTAGTACTCGGTCCAGTTGGTGCGCGGGATCGGCCAGTCGGCCTCCTCCCGTTCGACGAACACCTCGTTGGGGTGGCGGACCTGCAGTAGGACTCTGGGTTGAGATGCCCACCCCTCGAGCTCGTCTTTAAGAAAGCGATCGAAGAATCGCAGCTGGATCTCGCGTCCGTAGTCGGTGTAGAAGTGGGTCCAGTGCTCGATGCCGTGTGCCTCGAGCCATTTGTGCTCGGACGCCGCCCGGTAATAGCCCTCGAAGTTCCCACGGGGATGGAGTCCCTGCCCGCCCCAGTTGGCGGCCGATAGGAATGGAACGACCACCTTGTCCCATCGAGGTGATCGGTCCTTGTGGTACTCGTCGTCGAGCGGATGGGCGACGATGTCCTCTCCAAAAGCGCACCGGTTGGCGGCCAGATCCTCCTCGCTTAGCTCGTCGTCGCCGCAGATGAGCTGCCCGGTGTTGGGATTGAGCCCGCCTTTCTCTCCGACGCCGTACTGCACGGTCCTGACCTGCATGTCGTACCAGTTCGCCCAGAACGTCGAGACGATCCCGCCGTGATGGGTCATGTCCCGATACCAGTCGGCCGATCCCTCCCAGATGCACATAGCTGCGAGGTGCGGTGGCTGGAGTGTGGCGACATGCCACTGGTTGATGCCGTAGTAAGAGATCCCGTTCAGCCCGACCTTGCCGTTCGACCAGGGCTGGACACCGGCCCACTCGATGCACTCATAGAAGTCCTGCGTCTCCCGCGTGGAGAAATGGTCGATGTAGCCCGGCGAGCGGCCGGTGCCCCGGGAGTCGACCCGCACGCAGACGTAGCCCTCGGGAACCCACTTCTCCGGGTCGACCACCTCCCAGTTCTGGTACTTGTTGGTCGACCCTGCGGTCACGTCCGGGTGTTTGTCCGCCATCCGCTTCCAGGCGCTGGGATAACCGACCTGGAACGGGAGTCCCTTGGCGTACGGCCCGTAGCTGAGGATGACCGGGTACCGGCCGTCCTCGACGGGGCGGTATATGTCTGCGCGGAGCACCAGCCCATCGTCGACCGGGAACTCGACATCCCAGTCGATGCGCATCCCGTCGGCGACCTCTGATTTGTACACGGGTACCTCCCACGTGCTCGCGTTGGCATTGAGTAACGATGCAGAGATTTCACTCAGGATAACGGAGTCGTGGGAGGGGTGAGCCTGGATCCTCACGGCGCTCCGACATGATTCGGTAAGAGTCAGACGGCGGTGTAACCGCCGTCCACAAGGAGTAGGTGCCCGTGAACGAAATCCGATCCGGCGCTGGCGAGGAACACCGCGGCACCCGCCACGTCCGATGGGTCACCAACACGTCCTGCGGGAACCTTGGGTAGGAAGTAGTCGAGGAAGTTCGGGTCGTCGAGGAGATAGGCGTTCATTTCGGTGCGGACCGCAGTCGGCGCGATGGCGTTGACGTTGACTCCCGACGATGCCCATTCGGCAGCCAACGTCTTGGTGAGCAACGCAACGCCGCCCTTCGACGAGCAGTACGCGGCGAATTCGGGAAACCCCACGAAACTGAAGGTGGAGGCGAGATTGATGATCTTCCCGCGTCCCTGATCGATGAACCGCCGTCCCGCCGCCTGACAGGCGAAGAACATCGACTTCAGGTTGGCGTCGAGTGTCTCGTCCCATTGCTCCTCGGTGACCTCCGTCGACGGGCCCGTGATCTGTACCCCGGCCGAATTGACCAGGATGTCCAGACCTCCTAGCTCGTCGGCGAGTCGATCAAACAGGTCAGGGATCTCACTTACCTGCGTCAGGTCCTGGGGTGCCGCGATGGCGTTCCGTCCCGCGGCTCGTATCTCGTCGGCGACCGCGGACAGCGAGTCGCTGGTGCGGCCAACCACGGCGACGTCGGCGCCTTCGGCGGCGAATGCGAGGGCAATGGCCCTTCCGATCCCGCGACCGCCTCCTGCGAGAATCGCCTTGCGTCCCTCGAGTGCGCCCATCGCCGGCCTCCTATCTGGTGGACCGTCCCACCATCGCCAACGCCAGATCGTCGTCGTCGATCTGATTGGTGGGCTCCTCCAGCATCTTCTCACCGCGGTAGACGACCAATATCCGATCCGACAGTTTGTACAGCTCCTCGAGGTCGAGGGTGAGAAGGAGGACGGCTCCGCCCCGGTCGCGCATCTCGAGCAGCTTGAGGTGGACGTAGTCGATGGCGCCAACATCGAGTCCCCAGCTTGGGTTGTCGGCGACCAGGACTCGTGGCTCGCGTGCCATCTCCCGGGCCAGGACGACCTTCTGTTGGTTGCCGCCGGACAGGCTCGCAGCAGTGGCATCGGGGTCGGCGGGGCGCACGTCATAGTCGACCAAGAGGCGCTCGGCATTCTTGTGCACTGCCTTCCAATCGATCATTCCGCGCCGCCGGTACCGGCCGGAGGCGAGGTCGGCGACGGCCAGGTTCTCGGCCAGGCTCATGTCGAGGATCAGCCCCAGACGATGCCGGTCTTCGGGGATCACGCCCATCCCCGCAGTACGCCGATCATGCGGGTCCGCATTGGTGACCTCGACCCCGTCGACCACCACGGTCCCTGAGTCCGGGGGGGTGAGACCCATCAGAGCGTCGACCAACTCGCGCTGACCGTTTCCCTCGACCCCTGCGATCCCCAGGATCTCCCCGGAGTGCACCGCCAGCGACAGACCGTCGATCGCCAGCCCGTGACCATGGGTGGCGGGCACCACCAGATCGGTGATCTCCAACAGAGGGCGCAAAGCAGCGCCAGTGAGATCGATCCGATCGGGGAGCCGTTCCCGATCGTGCCCGGTCATCGCCCGCGCCAGGGTGCGCTCGTCGAATTGGCCCTTGGTCATAGAGGTGACCAGTTTTCCTCGCCGGAGCACCGTTACCTGGTCGGCGACCTCCATCACCTCGGCCAGCTTGTGGGTGACGAGGATGATCGAGTTCCCCTGATCGCGGAGTTGGGAGAGGATTCCAAGCAGGTTCTCGATCTGGGTCGGCCCGAGCAGCGAGGTGGGCTCGTCCAGAATCAGGGTCTTGGCACCCCGGTACATCGCCTTGATGATTTCCACCCGTTGCTGGAGGTCGACGGGTAGGACTTCCACTGTCGCGTCGGGCTGGATGGGCATGTGCAACTCGGCTGCCCGCTGTGATACCGCCTTCTCGATGGCTTCTTCGCCGAACGACAGGTCGGTGACACGTTTCACTCCCAACATCACGTTCTCGGCCACCGTGAACGAGGGCACGAGGCTGAAATGCTGATGGACCATGCCGATACCGTGAGCGATCGCGTCGTTGGGCGCGGTGATCTCGACCTTGTCACCGTCGACGAGGATCACCCCCTCGTCGGGCCGCATGTGACCGAACAGGATGTTCATCAGCGTGGTCTTCCCCGCCCCGTTCTCACCGAGCAAGACATGGATCTCACCGGTTCGCACCGAGAAGTCGATCCCATCGTTGGCCACCGTCTCACCGAACGCCTTGGTGATGCCCCGCATCTCGATCGCCATGGTGTCGCTCATGTCGTCGCCCTCACGCACATCGGATCATTCTTGTTGGTTGACGCTGGGTGCTGACGGCCCCATCGGGTGTGACCTGGAGGCTGTTGCCCGTCTGCACACCGGCCTGCCCGTCGATTACGTTCGGCTGCACCACCAGCAGGGTGCCATCCGGGTATTCGAAATCGTCGGGGTGGGTGGCCCCCCGGTTGGCCCGGGTGCGGACGATGGGGGGTAGGTAGGCGCCGCCGAAGCCGTGGACCAGATCGTCCCAGATGTCGAAACCCGCCTCGGTGATTACCTGGGCGGCGTCGAGCACCTCACCCACGGTGGCACCGGGGCGGAGGACCTCGACGATCCCCTGATAGGCATCGAGCGCCACCTCGTGCAGCCGCTCGTAGCGGGGCGTCGGGTCGGAGGCGATCGTGAATGTGCGGAGGATCTGGCCGGCGTAGCCCCAGAATGTGGTGCTGATCTCGGTCACAAAGACATCCCCTGCCTGCAGCGCCCGGTCGGGGTGGTACTGGTGGGGCACGCATACCTCGGGTGCCTCCATTGGGGTGCTCAATGAGAAGTGGATGAGGTTCCACGCCTGGTGTGAGTTGTAGACGTCCTCGACGATTCGGGCGACCTCGTATTCGTTGATTCCGGGACGAAGCTCAGTGGCCAGGGCGTCGATCGCCGCATCGTTCATCTTGGAGGCGATGTCGACGAACACCATCTCGGCCGGGCTCTTGACCAGCCGAAATCGTTGGTACGCCTCGTTGAGGTCGATGAAGGTGGCTTCGGGGTTGGCTTGCTGGATGCTGGTGAGGTCGGCGTGGGGGACAACGCCGATCAGTCCGATGCGACGGGCGTTGCGCTCCGAGGCGAGTGTCGCCACTTTCTTCGCTTGGTCGGCCGGGGTGTCCCCGCCGTAGCGGACGTCTTCGATCATCGCGATTCGCTCGGCATCTGGAATGTGGTTCCAGAGTCGGACGAGGAGGATCGGCGGCTCGGCGCTCGCGAAGAGGACGTAGCTCTGCACCTGGCTGGGCCAGTTGCTGAAGTATTGGACCGACGTCTCGAGCGGGCCGGTGGGACCACCCACGATGAGCAGGTCGATGCCACGCTCGCTCATCGTGTCTGTGGCCCACCGATGCCGACGGTCCATCTCGTATACCGGGTAGCGGGGGAACCCGTTGACCTGCTCGAAGTCACCCGGTGTCCAATACCGAGTGTCACCCGACACGGACAGGCCCTCGCGACCTGGTTAGCTCCACGATGAGGGCGCGTCCTTGTTGCGGCGCGTCTGCAAGACGGGAGCAGCGGGTAGGCCCGCACCCCTCTCTTTGATCAGTCGGGGCAGTAGCCGATGAGATCCAGGAGCACATGGGAGCCCGGCACCAAAAGGGGGCCACCGACCTCAAGGGTGGTGGACGCCGGCTTGTCGCCGTCAAAATGGGCTGCCCACTCCTCGATCGACTGCGCGAAGTGGGTGAAGTCGTCGTGGAACGCCTGCCGGCGACAGATCTGGTCGAGCGAGGTGCCTGCCGCTTCACAGATCTTGGCCGCCTTGTCGAGCATGTACCGCATCTCGAGCTTGGGTGGCTGCCCGTAGAACGGGAAGTTGGGATGCCGTATGGTCGATTCTTCCAGAGACCCCTTGTGGTCGAAAGGCGCCACAGTCGAGAAGAACAGGAACTTTCCGGCCTTGACGGCCTGCGGCTCATGACCGAGACCGGGAGGTACCCCCGGGGCCTCGATGGTCTCGATCGAGAGGTCGGACGTGCCCGAGAGCAGTTTGAACGCGATCTCGACACGCGAGCCCCTGCCGCCGAGACCCATGTAGGGGACGACCACCCGGGCCGGCGGGTTCTCGGGGAACCACCGTTTCCACACTCTGTCCATGCCTTCGAATTCGGACGGGTGCCCGATGTAGACCGTGGCCTTGACCGCGCGGTCCAGAGATGTTCCGGCGGCCTCGGCTATTGCCGCCTGCTTCTCCAGTGTGAAGTCGGTCTGGCGCTCGATGTCGGAGTCGTACCAGAAGTTGGGGTTGGTCCTGGCCTTGAGCGCCACACCGCTCGGAGTCCCGTAGTACTCGGAGCGCCCCCAGTCACCGACCCAATCGACGGGGATCTCACCGGCAAGGAAGACCCAGTCACCTCGCTCGATGGCTGGGGAGTAGCCGGCGAGCGGAGAGGGCGTTCCCTCGGGGACGGCTGTCCCTTTGCTCGGCCCAGGGACAGCAGCAGGGTCAACTCCGATCATGTCCACTTCGAGGATGGTGTCCTTCACCAGCAGACCGGTCTCGCGAATCCCCATTCCGGTGGAGGCCGGCCGAGGCTCGAAGATGAACTCGTTCCGGGTGTTGAGGTACGGAGTGATCGAGATGCGGGGCCAGGTGTTTCCCTCGGCGAACTCCTCCATCGTGGGGTAGGGGGAGGTGAACCACTGATATATACGGACGATGTCCGTTCCAAGGTCGATGCCCGCGGCATCGGCGGTCTTCTTCAGATTCTGCATCACGAACCGTGATTGCAACTCGAGCTGGTTGTCCACGTTGGGGTTGCGCCCATCGCCACCGGCTTCGGGTGCCACCCCGCCCTTGAAGTCCGACGCCAGTTGGCCGGCAAAGAACACCCACCCACCCGCCTTAATTGCCGGGCTGTAAGGCATCAACGGCTTGGGCTCGTCTCCCCAGATTGCCTTGCGGTCACTTGCCATGGTCTCTCCT
>CAZRID010000144.1:0-7822 GCA_964600055.1 uncultured Acidimicrobiaceae bacterium | reverse complement strand
GCCCCGGCGACCTCGATCGACACACCGGCAGGAATCTTGGCTACGAAGGCGGCGGGCGTGGCCACGTACTCGCCGAAGCCACCGTCCCCCAAGTAGGGCTTCATGACGACGCCGAAGACCTCGTCGGCTGCCTCGAGCCAATCCACATCGGCACCAATCGCCTCGACTGTTCCGGCGAAGTCCTTGCCGAGGACTACGGGGAAGCGATGCTCCATCATCCCCTTGAGGTATCCCTTGGCGACGGCAACGTCGAAGCCGTTTACCGAGCTCGCTTTCACACGCACGAGAACTTCGCCATCACCCGGCTCAGGCTGTGCCAGATCGTGCAGAGTGGGTTGTACTCCGAAGTCGTCAACGGCAATAGCCCTCATGTCAGCTCTCCTGTAGTTCGTGTGAGTGGAGGTCTGCCTCGCCTGGGATCCCGCAACGCCTTGACCAACCGGAACACTCCCTGGAGGAGATCGCCCGCCGAGCCGGCGTTCGAGCCGAAGATGGCCGCCTGTCGCCGCCGAGGCGAACTGGGATGCGAGAATGGAAGAGCGTTTGGCGCTCACCTAGGGTCAGTCCGGCACTGCCCGAAATCCAAAGACTCGAGGCTCCACGGGACCAAACGCTCCGTTTCTAAACCAGAACGTCCTGGCACAAGGTCGGCGATGGCTTTGAAAGAGCGTGATTTTCGCTGATGAAAAACCGGAGGATCACCACAGTCCAAGCATTAGGGTATTGACTAACGATTCGTTATTGAATACACTAACGGTCGTGAGCTACTTCAACGGGGCAAGGCTTCGGGAGATTCGTGTATCCAATCGTCTGTCTCTCACTGAGGTCTACAAACGAACTGGAGTGAGCAGGTCTCAGATTTCTCTAATCGAGAATGGAAAGACTGATCCTCGTATGTCGACCGTGGTGAACATTCTCTCCTGCTATGGCTCTAGCTTGGCTGAGCTTGAGCCGATTCCTCCACGTGCCGTGACGCTCGATGAAGTCACAATTCGAGCTCGAGAAGCAGCGATGAGGCTTGAGCAGGTTGGGTTGGGGCCATCTGATCCTCAGGCCAGGCTGGATTGGAAGGCGGCTCGTGATATGGATGTCAACGCCGAACGCGATGCTTTGGCCACCCGACTCTGAGACAAACCGAAAGGGCGAGAAACGCCCTCGAGAGAGCTGAAGCAGAAACGAACGACATCGGACGGAGTCTCTGGCTGGCGAAGGCCGCCGACTACGCCATCAAGAGACGAGCTGTTCTCGTGGGTGGGGCAGCTGTCAACTTGCACACCGGCTCCTATCGACCCACGGACGTGGACATGTGCGCTTACCTAGACCGGTCAGATCGGGAGTCCTTGGTCGACCTAGGCTTTCGCCAATCACAAGGGGACCATTTCGAGTATTGCTTCGCTGATGGCCAGCGATGGCTACTTGAGTTCCCCGATCGGCAAGTCGACGGAAACGTGATCGCAATCATGCTCGGCAACGACGATGCCCTGGATGTCATCAGCTTGGAATCTTTGATCATTGACCGTTTGGTGCAGGCGACCGACGGAACAACTGTTACGTTCGATGAAGCGGTCAGGCTTTGCATCGCGACATTTGAACGGGCAGATTGGACTTGGATAGAGCAGGAGGTCGGCAGACGTGAGACGGATCAACAGGCTCCGGGATTGAGTGCCACGTTTGCCAGGGTGAGGAGCCGCACGACGGCTCTCT
Organism: uncultured Acidimicrobiaceae bacterium; assembly: GCA_964600055.1. Classification (GTDB taxonomy): domain Bacteria; phylum Actinomycetota; class Acidimicrobiia; order Spongiisociales; family ZC4RG35; genus JARDZU01. The sequence continues at coordinate 6,118 of CAZRID010000144.1, read as the reverse complement.
TGGAAGGCTGAGGCAACTGCCAAGTCCATGCGCAAGCGTCGTTTGGCGTGGATTAGATCAAGTAGTCGGGCTTTCGATCTGTCGCGCACCTGCTACTTGTTCGATCGGTGGGTTTCGAAGGTGACGCCGGGGAGGTCGTCGAACGCCGACTCATCAGCGGTGATCACGACCCTGTTGGCAGCCCGCGCCGTAGCCGCGATCAACAGGTCATGAGCTCCGCGTGGCCGGCCAGCTTGTCTGACGGCGACCAGAAGCTGGGCATGCTCCACAGCCACGTCTCGGTCATAGGGGATGATCAGCATCGAAGCGATCACCTCATCGACATACACCTCTCTGGTCTCCCTGTTTTGTGGTGACGCAAGTTCAACGCCGACCAGCAACTCAGCAACTGTGATGGCAGCAATTGCCACATCGTCGTCATCGCCGATGAGGGCGTCGAGATCACCGGTTTCGCGTTCGGCGTCGATTAGAAACGTCGTGTCGAGGAGGACGACCCTCAAGATCGGGTGTCGATCTCAACCAGCTCTCGAAGACGCGAGAGCTCTTTCGACCAGGTTGCATCGGGTTTGTGGCGTTTCAAGAGCTCCTTCACCTCTGCTCCGCGGCCCTTGTCGACGGGCTCGAGATGCGCGACGGCCTTACCCCGCCGGATGATGGTGTAGGTTTCCTTGCCATGTTCGACGCTGTCGAGCAAGTCGGAGAAGCGTCTGGCTGCCTCGGTGGCGGAGATATCGGGCATGATATCAGATTATCAGATTCAGACTGCCAATGGAACCTGGTCGGTGCTCGAACGTCCCGTTTCCTATCGCGCGATTCTGACTACCTCAATCCGAGCACGGTCAGGATTGCAGTGTCCAGACCCCACTGCTCCTCTGGGGTCAGGTACCCAGCGAGGTCTCCGACCTCTGATGAGCACCACCCCGGTCCACGCCCGCTCCCGGGCCAGCCAGCGGCGGGCCGGCCCTTCGAGGGTGAGGAGCAAACCGGCCTGGAACACATCTCGGCTCCGACCCGAACTGCCACCATCGGGGAACCCAATGATCCTCCGGTCAGGGTCGGAGGTCTTCGTTGACCCGTGCCGCTTGTACCGTTGGAGCCGTGAGGCTCATGGCTCTCTTCGCTCTGTTCGCTCTGGTCGAACTGGCGGCCTTAGTTTGGGTCGGATCGGAGATTGGGCTCTCCTGGGTCCTCGGGATCGCGATTGCGACGGCGTCGATCGGTTTCTACCTGGTCCGTCGTGCCGGGCTCTCGGCTCTTCGCCGGATCAGAGACAGGATCAATCAGGGTCAGATCCCAGGGCGTGAGATCAGCGATGGCGCGGCGATCCTCGTCGCCGGTGCGCTCCTGATCTCACCCGGCTTCATCAGCGATGTGTTGGGATTCCTGATGCTGATTCCGGCGGTGCGCGCCTCGATCCATCGCACGTTCTCTAGACGGATCTCGGCCCGGGTGACCGTGTTCACCAGTGAACGGACGCTGGGTCGTGGCTGGCCCGGTCCGGCCGGTCTGCCCGACAAGATCATCGACATCGATCCGGAGTGAGGGCCATCTGAGGGCGGCGCGTCTGTTACCTCAGCGACCCTGTGGTGATGGGAAAGCTCATCGGCTGAGGGCAGATGCCGCGCTGGCGGTCTCAACCCTCGGCGAGGACCTGGCGCAACGCGGCGGCGAAGGCTTCGGGTTCGCCCGTCTGGCCGTATTCGCCGCCAAGAAAGCCGCCATGGCCACTGGGGAAGGTGGCGGGCGTCGACCCGAGCCGTTCGGCTACCGCCACCGCGGCGCGATGGGCCATCTCCCCCTCCGATTCCGCCCCTGCCGCTAGAACGATTCGGGTCGAAGCGGCACGAAGGGCCTCGAAGTCGAGCTGGTAGTGGGTGCCGGTGATGATGTTCTGCCCCAACAGCGGGTCGTCCCGGGAGCCGTCGTCCTCCGTCGGCACCCCGAACATCGCCGGATCCGGAGCCGGCTGGTCAGCGAAGTCAGCAGGGATGGGTCCCTTGTGGCTCACGATGACGATGAACTTCGCCATCGCCGGACCGACCCCACTGTGCTGGTACGTGTCGTAGATGTCCCGGATTGCGGCCAGCGCCCCCTCGCGATCGGGGAGCACCTGGGCCGCGGGCGGCTCGTGCGCAACGAGGGTCCGGACCTGCTCCGGATGCCGGGCCACCAGAGCCAACGCGTTCACGGCGCCACCGCTGCTGGCGAACAGGTCGACCGGTCCGGCGTCGAGCGCGGCGATCAGCCGATGCAGATCGTCCGCGTGCATGTCGGGCGTGGACTCGGTGGCCCGGTCGGTGCGCGTGCTTCGTTCCACCCCACGGGGGTCATAGGTGACCACCGTGCGGTCGGTGAAGTATCCCGACAGGGTGCCGAATCCGGCGGCGCCCATCGGCGATCCGATCATCAGCAGGACCGGCGCGGTGCTCGAGTCGTTGCTCCGGACGTCGTACGTCAGCACGGCACCGGGCACATCCAGCGTGTCCGTCCTCGGCTCAGCCATGATTGCTCTCCTACGGCTTCTTGGAACTTCTCGCATTTAAGACTCGGCGCGGCGGCCAATCTCATCGGCACATCTCTGAAAGAATTCGTGAGCGGTGCGAGGCGCGACCTGACAGTCCGCCCCGAAATCATCAAACATCCACAGGGAAATCTGCTCTCAAAACGTGGCTTCCTAGCTCGAGTTGGCCGTCTGGAAGACGGGAAGACTTCGCTCGATCATCTCAGCGGTGCCGGTGAGCGAGATACGGAAATGTCCTGGGGAGGCGCAGGTAGTGCCCGGCAGCACCAGAACTCCTCGCTTCGCCAGCATCTCCACAAAAGCGACGTCGTCTACGTCGGGAGAACGAACCCAGAGGTAGAAGGTCCCTTCTGGCGGCTGAAGGTCATAACCGGCTCGTCCAAGTTCGGCGACGAAGAGATCGCGCTTGCGCTCGAGTTCGACGAGATCGATGGAGAGCCGGTCCAGCTCGGGGAGTGAGTACTGCATGATGGCGCTCGGGAACAACCACCCGCCCGCTATCTGGGCCATGAAGATGGCAGAGCGCAACCATTCTCGGTCGGGCATGAGCGGCGACAGGGCAAGCCATCCGATACGTTGACCAGGTGTCAACAGGATTTTGCCGTAGCTGTAAGAAATCAACGTGTACGGGTAGTACTGGGCTGGGCCCGTGAATTCGGCATTGCTGAACACCAGCTTGGAGTAGGGCTCATCAGACAGCAAGAAGATCGGTGCTCCGAACCGATCCGATGCTTCGGTCAAGACGGTCGCAAGGGCTTCGAGAGTCGAAGGTGGGTAGATACGACCGGTGGGGTTGTGAGGAGTGTTCACGATCACCAGACGCGTCTTCTCGGTGATCGCTCCGGCAAGACGATCCAGGTCGAGGTCGTAGTCGTCGCTCCGAACCGGAACGCTGATAGGAGTCGCCCCTACCGAGAGAATCATGGACCTATAGAAGAACCATGGGGGATCGAAATAGACAACCTCGTCTCCGCCATCGACGAGAGCGCCAAGGGCGGCAGCGATGGCACCGAAGGCTCCCGGCGTCATAGCGATGTCCTCGGATTCGAATTGTTGGCCCCGCCACTCGGTCAGATGGCTCGCCACGGTTCGTCGCGACTCTTCCTCGGAGAACTTGTAGGCGTAGTGGTCCTTGTCAAGTGGAGTCGTAGCCGAGGCGAGGGCAGATGAGAAGCCGTCTACCACCATCTCCTGAGGGTTTCCGAAGGCAAAATCAGCAATACCAGGTTGGTGACGGTGTTCCTCCCAAATCGGGAGGAACGACAGCAACGTCTCGTTGGCTGCCGTGATCAGTTTGATCCGCTCAGTCACCATGGCCGGTCCACGACGATAGCCGCCACGTCGAGACCGCTTTCGACTGCCTTGTTTGAAGGATCGAGATCGCATCGTCATCGGTCAGGCCCACTCCCAGTACGCTCGGCGGCACAGGTATGGACTCCGCATTCCACATCTCTCACCGCTGGGACCTCGAGTGGCAGGACGACATCGACGTGCTGACCCTGGGACAGGGCGTTCAGGTCAAAGTCCTCTACGAGGACAAGGAGAACGAGCACGTCGACATGCTGATCCGCTTCCCGGCCGGTTACGTCGAGCCTCGACACAACCACGCCAGCAGTCATTCGGTGCTCGTGCTCGAGGGCGAGCAGATCGCCGAAGGCGAGCCCCTGCACCCCGGCGACTACCTCTTCGCCGACGGCTCCCGACCCCACGGTCCCTTCGAGTATCCGGAAGGCTGCGTGGTGTTCGCCAGCTTCAGGGGTGCTTCGGCGCAACATCGCTACGAGGGCAGCCCCGCCGGAGGCATCTGACTCCTAGCCTGGGGCCGCGGTGGAGCCTGGGAGTTCTTCCCGGATGAACCGGGCCGCCTTGAGCAGGAGCGTTCGGTTGGCGCCATCGGAGTGGAGGAAGGCGGCGGCGTCTCTGACCAGCTTCTCGATTCCCAGCTCCCGCATGTAACCGTGTCCTCCGTGCAAGGAGAGGGTGGTGGTCACAACCTCCCACGCCACCTCGGAGGCGAAGACCTTGGGGAGGGCACCCATCGTCGGGTCCCATTCGGTGTCCTGGTGGTCGGCTGCCCGGGCGGCTTGTCGGATGTAGGCGCGGGCGGCGTCGATCAGCATCCGCATCCGGGCCAGGTCGGCGGCCACCGAGTCGTGCTCGATGAGGTAGGCACCGCCCTGGAACCGATTGCGGGTCCAGTCGACGCTTCGCTCATAGGCTGCGGCGGCCACGCCCAACACGCTCGCCGCCGCGTAGGCGTTGCTGGCCGGGAAGAACTTCCCCAGGACGTCGAAGCCCCGGCCCACGTCGCCGAGGACGTTCTCGTCGGGGACGAAGCAGTCCTCGAACAACAGCTCTGCGTTGTTGGCCAGACGCTCGCCCATCTTGTCGTGCACCCGCCCGATCGAGAAACCCTCGGTGGGCCGCTCGACGAGAAAGCAGGTGCTGCCCTCGACCAGACCCCTGCCCGGCTCGGTCTGGGCGAACAGCAAGTACAGGCTGGCCACGTTCCCATTGGAGATGAAATGCTTCATCCCGTTGATCCGCCACCCGTCGCTAACTCGGGTGGCCGTGGTCCGGAAGTCCTCGGGGTAGGGGATGAAGTAGTTCGAGGAGTTCTCCGGCTCGGTGATCCCGATGGCCAGAAGGAACCTCGGGTCGGAGGCAAAGGCGGGGAGGAAACGGTCCCTTTGCTCAGGGCTGGCTGCCTGCTGCAGGGTCTGGGCGATCTTCAGTGTCTGGGCCATGACCACAGACACCCCGACGTCGGCCTTTCCCAGCTCCTCGACGACTTTCGCCGTCGTGAGACAATCGATCCCCGCCCCGCCGTACTCCTCGGCCAGGGTGGCGGTCCGCAGACCCGCGGCGCTCGCCGCTTCGACAATCTCCCACGAGAAGCAGTCCTCAGGATTGGGCCTGGCGTCGAGCTCGGCTGCCACCGGGGCCACCACCTCCGCTCCGAACCGTCTGGCAATGGCGACGATGTCTGTCGAACCGGTTTCCTGACTCATGTGCGGGAAGGTAATCGCGATGGGTCGGCTGGCCGATGCCCACCGGTCAGCGCGTGAAGATAGGGTCCGGCGACGGTTCTCACGACCGATGCCATGACCACCTCAAGCGACGACCAGGAACGGGCGATCGACGCCGATCAGAAGCTGCGCGCCGAGCTCGTCTCGAGTGACGTCGATCCGCTGACGGCACCGGTCGGCAAGCAATTCGTCATCCAGCAGCATCACGCCACCCGTCTCCATCACGACTTCCGGTTGGAGATGATGAACGGGGACACCCCGGTGCTGGTTTCCTGGGCGGTCCCCAAGGGCCTGCCCCGACGCAGGGGAGATCGCCACCTGGCCATCCGCACCCCCGATCACTCGATGGAGCACGCCACCTTCTCCGGGTCCATCCCCGAGGACGAGTACGGGGGAGGGGAGGTGCGGATCCTCGACCGCGGTGAGTACCAGCTGATCGACCGGACCGAAGACCGACTCACGGTCCAGCTCGAGGGCGACCGTCTGGCAGGGATATTCCACCTGGTGTCCACCCGCCCCAAGGACGGCAAGGAGCAGTGGCTCGCCCTGATGAGAGAGGACCTGCGCC
>CAZRID010000143.1:0-7833 GCA_964600055.1 uncultured Acidimicrobiaceae bacterium | reverse complement strand
CGAACTTCGACCGCGCATCAGCGACACATTGGAGCTGGTGGGATTGGCGGCAGTTGCGGATCGTGTTGTGTTCGCGATGTCCTCGGGGATGCGAGCCCGTCTGCTGCTCGCTCGAGCGATGCTGCACCAGCCGGAAGTCTTGATCCTCGACGAGCCCACTGCGCTGATCGATCCGGTATCGGCATATGAGTTCCTCGAGATGGTGAAGCTAATAGTCGCCGAGCGGGGGATAGGCGCGCTCGTGGCCTCACACAGGTTGGAGGAGATCGAGGCTTTGCACGACAAGGTCCTGGTGCTCAATCATGGCCGCGTCGTGTACGACGGAGACCTCGACCGCCTTCGAGAGAAATGGGATCAGCCCATGTTGAAAATTCGTCTTGGAGACAGTCGTTCGTCGAGTCGGATCGTCGAAGAGATTCGTCGAGTGGAAGGGGCGGAGATCGCGGCCGTTGACGGTGATGTGATACTGGTCTCCACCTCGCTCGGAGCAGGTGAGTTGCTGTCACGAATACACCGCGATCTTCCAGCAGTGGCAGGCGTCGAACAGACGCGCACCTCGCTGCTGGACCTTCTGGTCCGAATGCTCGGCCCTGAGCACGATCCTGAAGCGATCGAATGATGGGTCGCGCGAGCGCGTTGGTCCGTCGGGGTCTGCAGGTCTCCAGAGCCTTTATGCGTATGGATTTCCAGAATAATTTCAACTATCCGCTGGGTTACGTCATGAGGCAACTGGGCGCACTGTTGCCTGTGATCATCTACTACTTCGTAGCTGAGATGATCACTCCGGGTACGAGCGTCGGTGGGGACTACTACACCTTCGTAGTCGTCGGCGTGATCGGCACACAGATGCTCGACGTGGGAATGCGATCGCTCAGCATCGAACTCGAGCGGTCACTAGAGCGTGGGTGGTTCGAGATGCTCCTCGTCACGCCCCTTCGTTGGACCTTGTTGCCGTTCGGCATGGTGCAGTGGTCGATGGCCCAGACCATCCTTCGGACGTTGCTCATCACCGTCATCGCGATGAGCTTGGGCGCCCAGTTCGCTCCTGAGGGAATCTGGGCAGGGCTCATCATTCTGCTTCTCGGTGTCATCTTGGGCCTCGCCTTCGGCATTCTCCTGGCAGGTGTCAAGGTGCTCGCGAAGAGCGGCGATCCGCTCCTGCCGCTCTACACCCTAGGAGCGCAGGTGTTCAGCGGGGTCTATTTCCCGGTCGAATCGCTACCCGAGTGGCTTCAGCCGGTCTCGCTGTTGTTTCCTCACACCTATGTGATCGCTGCATTGCGCCGTGCGGTCATGCCGCAAGGAGCGGACCTCCCTGGCTTGTCCGCGGTTGCCGCGATCGGAGTGCTTTCAGCGATGACGGCCATTCTCTTCCCTATCGCGATACTGATATACAGGCGAGCCATGGAGTTGGGTCGCCGCATGGGCGTCCTAGCGGGATACTGATTTCCTCCCAGGGCTCGCATACCCGGACCGACGCCCTTTGATGGAAAACCTCTATCGTTCCTGATCTATCACCGCCTGGCATGAGGTCGGCCAACGTCGTAGCATCACCTGCTGGTGGCTAACAGAAAGTCGTGCGGATCCGCGCCCTGCGAATCTTCGATCATGGGAATTACGTCCACATCGCTCTGCTGGTTTCCCCCCGGAACGAACTCGTGGGCATTGGCCCTTGAACGTTCGACAGTCAGATGCTCTTAACGGTCGTCGTCGTTACGTACAACTCAGCAGTTGCGATCGAGCAGACATTGGCGTCGGTGAGAGACGCTGTCTCGCACCTCGACTCCGAGATCTTTGTCATCGACAACGCATCCTCCGACGGGTCTGCTTCTGTTGCTGAGCGAATCCTCGGGCATCAAGGCATCGTTGTAAGGATGTCCGAGGACCTAGGTTATGGAACAGGCATAAACGTGGGGGCAAGGCGGGCACGCGGGAGATACCTGCTGATGATGAACGACGATGTCATCGTCACATCCGCCAGCATCGACCGGCTGATCGCGACCCTTCAAGAGCATCCGACGACTGCGATGGTGGGGCCCCTCCTCTGCCATCCCGACGGTTCACCGACCTACACCATGCATCGGTGGGCACCAGGTTGGCGTGACGAGCTCGCGAAGGTCCGTGACCGGCTGATGGGGACCGCGGTCCGAACAACTGTGCCCGATGGCGTCGACGTTGTCGAGGTCGGGGTCTTGTTTGGCGCTTGTGCTCTCATCGAGGCGGAGTTCTTTCGCAACATCGGCGGATTCAACGAGGTGTTCTTTGTCTATGGAGAGGATCTCGACCTCAGTCGGCGGATAACGTCGTTGGGCCGAAATGTGGCGGTCGACACCAGAGCCGTCGCGATTCACCATCAAGACGAGGACCTGGCTCGAAGACCGAAGGGACGGGATTTCTTCAAACGCGTGGTCCAGGCACGTGACACCTACTATCGGATCTGGATGTCCCGACCGTCGCGAATGCTTCTGCATCTCTGGCACATCATCGGTCGGAACGACCAGCCTTTCCGAGCGGTCTACCACCTCACCCGAGCCATCCGAGACGGGCCGTCTCTCCGCCTGCTGCGTCGGCCCACGCCGTTGGATCCACTCAAGGAGGGATCGTAAGGTAGTCGCGGCTGCTTCAGTTGAAGGTTGCGTTGGTGTCTTGGCCGTGTTCGTTCCATTGCTCAATGGTGCGTCTACTTCCCCATCGAGTCCCTCCCACAGGGGCTCCGCCCCCTCTCCTGGCTGATACCCCACACCTACGTGATAACAGCCCTTCGCCGGACGGTGATGCCGGGAGGGGTCGACTTGCCCGGGCTGGAGGCGGGCACGGCGATCACCATCCTGGCAGTACTCACCGCCGTACTCTTCCCCATCGCCATCCTCGTGTTCAGACGAACGATGGAGCTCGGGCGGCGCCTCGGAGTTCTCGGCGGCTACTGATCCGGGCAATAGCATCGTCAACGCGGTGGTTCGTGAGCTTTGATGTTTGAACCGAGTTGCGCACGCTCGCGAACCCGCTCAACTTTCCTCTGAGCGATCGATCTAGTCCCAATCGAAACGGTAACCCAGCAGTGTATAAAGCCGCTCGTTGTGCGGCACGAAGTACGCTGCAAGGGCCTCGCGGGTGGCCGGATCGATCTCGGATTCATAGGTCCCCACATTGTGGAGTTGGTACCCCCCAACAGGCTCGCGATGTCGAACACCCAGCCATCCTGCAACATGAGCGACCACCGTCGCCGGGTGAGTGAGGAGATGCTCGCCCTGCACGATAAGAAGTCGATCGCGGTCGAAAGCCGCGTACCACCGTTCCAGCTGCTCTGCATATCGGCCTCGGGCTTTGTACGAGAATATTCGCCATGGTGCCCGTCCAAGCCCCGACTCCTCCGCGGTGGGAGCCACCATTCGTCGCTCTTCAGCCTCGATCGCGGCCGAAAACGACGACAGCGGCTCCATCCCGCGAGCTCGCTCATATGCGTAGTGCGAATAGGCGCGCTCGATAGGATTGCGAAGAACCGCGATGAGACGCGCGTTGGGAACCGTCTGCGCGCACCGTTGGGGTGCTTCAGGGTGGAACAAATAGGCAGGGCTCGCCTCGCCCGTGATCGAACTCCGGCACTCGAGATGCCATCTCATCGGGAAGTGCATCCGGTACCAACGTTCCCCCTTGTCATAGTGGTACGAGAAGTACTGCACCTCCTTCACACGGGCGGGAAGTACGCCTGGCAATCCCCCGATGAAGCGGAACATTGCTGTAGTGCCAGCCTTCATCGCCCCCAAGATCACGAAATCTGGCATCGCCCGCAGGTCGGCGGTAAGGCGCCAGGGTGCCTCCATGGCCGACCCTTTGATCCGCCTTGCTGTCCTCCGCCCGCGCCTGGCTATTTCATGGATGACGGGGCCCTCCATCTCCCCAAACGATGGGGCGAGCTAGCTGACACGATTGACACTACTCGGTCCGCTCGCGGCATGGGTCTCCGTTCACCAGAGTCCCCTCGGCCCCTGGCGTAGTTGCTCTAACAAGCGGATCCGACATGGGCTACTGATGTTTCACCCGCATTGCAGTTGGATGTGGCCGACGGATTGGACGGTGGCGAAAGGCCTCGGGGTATCGACCGATGGCGATGTTGTCCACGCACGCCGCTCACTCCGGGCCAATGCTGAATGCCCCTTTGGGTTCAACTGGCGTGGAGCCTTGATAGATGGGTTTCGTCCTTGGTCCCGGTCCTAGTGCCGGCCACAACATCGGAAACTACCCTATGCCCATGTTTGTTGAAGGCGGTTCGACCCGCAAAGCGCGGCGTAGTCACACCCGACTACGCCCCCGCTCTCAGCTGTCGTTGGCAGTAGCCGCGAGCAGGGATCCGAGCTCGCCGGGTTATGGAGAGCGTCACCGAGACCCGCAACGTACGAAACGACGCGGCTTGCCCCCCCGGATCATGCTGCTTTCGAAGTCGAACATCAGCCGCCCTGCATGTCTGAGAACGCTTATCCCGGTGATGTGTCCGGAGCAGTCACGGTGTTGACCGTCGTCATAGTCACGTATAACTCGGCTTCCATCGTGTATGACACCATCACCGCCGTCCGGCGTGCTGTGATGCATCTGGATGCGGAGGTCCTCGTCGTAGACGACGCTTCCTCCGATGACACCTGCGAGGTCGCCGAGCGGGTCCTAGGTGATGAGGGAGTTTTAATTCGGATGCCCGTGAACTTGGGTTACGGAGCGGCGCTAAACCTGGGAGCAAAACACGCCCAAGGAGAGTATCTCCTGATGATGAACGACGATGTCCTCGTTACCCGCACTGCCGTGGACCGGCTGCTCGACACCCTCCGGCATAGCCCGGACCTCGCCATGGTTGGACCGCGCCTCACAAATCGCGACGGCTCGCCGACCTCCACTGTGTACCGATGGGTCCCAGGGTGGCGGTACGAGCTGGGCAGGATTAAAGACCGCCTCACCGGCACCAGCTTGCGCACGTCCATCCCCGAAGCAGCCGAGGTGGCCGAGGTAGGGGTTCTGTTTGCCGCCTGCGCCTTGGTAGAAACGGAGTTCTTTCGGCATCTGGGCGGTTTCAACGAGGCCTTCTTCATCTACGGCCAGGATCTCGACTTCAGCCGGCGCGCCTCGTCGGCGAATCGTGCCGTGGCCGTGGACACGAGAGTGGCCGCCATTCATCATCAGGACGAGGCCTTTGGCAGGCGACCGAAGGGCCGGGCGTTTGGCAACCGAGTGCGTAAGGCGCGCAATATCTACTACCGGATCTGGCTCCCAAGGCCCTCCCGTATGGCCCTCAATTTGCTCCTGGCCATCGGACGAGACGACCAGCCCCGACGGCTCCTCTTCCACCTGAGGCGGGCGGTGTACGACGGGCCTTCATTGCGCCATGTACGCCACCCCCCATCGCTATCGCCGGAACCCATCGGGCTCGCCGATCCGGGCACCGCCGTCGAGCCGGGGCGTTGAGCCGTAACGGGAGCCGCCACAGTAGGGACGGTGGTTGTCGGGACGATTGGGTTCCAGGGGTATGGCCTTGGCACACAGGGACCTCGTGCCTCGACAACGAGTACCTCTAGGAATTGGTGCCTGCTGTCAGCATGCGGGCGTGAAGCACCTGCAAACTGGGCACAGCCACGAGCATGGAGTCGAGAGGGAGTTGCAGCCCGACGATAGCTCCCATCTGGTTGACAGCATCAATAAACTGCACCTCCAGCGACGGGTCGGACCGTGGATTCTCAAGCGTAGACCATGACTCCGGATGATTGACCCAGGAGGGTACCAGCGGGTCCGGGAGCCGCCTCCACGTTCTCAATGAACGGTTGATGCCCCGAATGTTCGTGGGGTTGATCGGTATCCATCTGGTGGCGGCACGGGCGCTCGGGAACATGCCATTCATCCGGAAGTTGGCTTTTACCTCCGGCGGAATACGGAACGCCAGATCCACGCATCGTCTAGTCATAAATGGCTCGTATTGGGGCCCATTCCTACGGGCGGCATGAAAGTGAGCGGCCCCAACCGTGCTCGACAATGGATGGGATAGTGCCAAGTCCGCTGACGCTTTCGTCAGTTGAAGCAGTTCTCTCGCCCGAACCCAGCGGTCGTCGATAGCGGAGCGAAGGGAAGCGGAGAGTCTGGGTACGAGGTCACTCACGGCCCAGGGATGGTCTCCGGGTGAAACCTCCCCTGCCCTAATCAATCGCCCGTGCAGCGACCGGTGGGTGCTCTGCTCCCTAAACACCGTATCGGCCATGTAGCCCCCGATCACACTGGGAGTCGATGCATCGAGGCCCAGGGCGCCCAAGTGGAAATGGGCGTGGTCCCACAGGTTCTGGGTGGTGAGAACGACGGGATTAGTCCGATAGACGTCCCCATAGTGGTTTCTCGACCGAAGGGCCAGCCGATGGGGGATTCCAAGCCTTCTCGCCACCCGTGCCGCTATCCACGACTCGGGATTAGGCACTGCCGTGAGGGTGACGGCCTCCAGCGTCATGTGACGGGAGGCGACGATAGCAACGGCACGGGTGTCCTGGCCAGCGCTCAGCGTGACCACGCCGTAGTCGGCCACCTGTTCGGCCACTCTGGACAGCAGAGCCTCCAACGCCTCCTCGACCAGTTTGGACCAATGGTCGACGGAGCCGCTGGCCTCAGGGGTCGGGGGTGTCCACCACCGGCTGCTCTGCCTCTGCGGCCAACGGTGGCGAGACCCTGGAAGCAATTGTTCCACACCCCGGTACAGCGTATGGGGAAAGCTCAACCTCCCGGCGACGAGCAGCTCTACTGCTGAGAGCTCATCCAGCTCGGGGTGGATCATGGCCGCGATCACGTCGGGCGAGGTGGAGATGAGAAGCCTCGAACCCTGTTCTGAGTAGTAGACGGGCACGGCTCCCAGCACGTCGGTGAGTACCTCGATCTCCCTACTGCTGCGTGCGATACGGATCAGGGCTGCGGGATGCTCGGGTCGCAACTCCGCCCGCCCGGCTCCGGAGTCGGCCCACAGGTGCGCTATGGCCGCAGTTCTGGCCCGTTGGGGTGTAGTTACCTGCCCCGCGTTGGACGGTAGATCCAGCAGCGGATCGCCGACGACGGCGACGATCTCGTCTTCGGTCGAGAGCGGCTGCAGACCCCGATAGGGGGAGCTCGTGGCCGCAAAGGAGCCCCACGGTCCCGCCTCCGAGAGGCAAATGGTCCCTGGGTCAATGCCTACCAAGTCCAGCGCATAGAGCATCAGGACTAGATCCTGCGGATCGGTGCTGGCGACGAAATCCATTCCCCTGAGACTCCCTGGCGGCTTCCCCCACCCCCCTCGAGGTTAGGAGAATGGACTTCCACATGCCGGTGTGACCAGTCTGACGAGGTGGAAAGGGGTCGGCGACCTACAGCGGTACCCTTAGCGCAGCATGCCACGACGTTTCCGCCGGGCTCGACTCCGGGTTGCCGTCGCATTGGGAAGCAACAGCTTTGTTTACCATGGCTATCGGCGACTCTTCGGCTCCGAACGCCTTGACGTGAGCCACCCAGAGTGAGGCCGTCACAAGGAGTCACACAGCACGGCGAAAGCTATAGATCACGTCGCGCCTGCTTCAGTTGAAGCTTGCGTTGGTGTCTTGGCCGTAGTTTTGCCATTGTTGGATGGTGCGTCGGTCGTTCATCCATTTGAAGGGTTGGTCGAGACCGGCGGGGATACTGTAGGTGTTACTGTCCCAGCGGCTGTCTCTTGCGGTAAACTAAGAGTCGTCTCCGACTTGCTGTTGTAGTCCGTTCCATCCAGGCGGAGTAGTGCTTGGTTCCTCACCGCTATGAATACGATGGAATTTCGAGACTGCGCGGTGAGTTGGGGAGCCGTCCGCTGGT
>CAZRID010000142.1:0-7936 GCA_964600055.1 uncultured Acidimicrobiaceae bacterium | reverse complement strand
CGCTGGAGGGTGTCGGCGCCGTAGCTGGTGAGAAAAAACGCACCGAACAGTCCGACAACCGTGGTCAACAGCTTGATGACGATGAACGACGGGGCATCGAGGTTCGCCGGATTACCACCAAGAGTCAGCTGCTGCTGCTTCTTCTCGAGATAGCCCACGGGTGTGAACCTCCGGAGGAAGTTCGACACCTTGAGCACGATCGGGCCGATGGTCCTCGCCGCCAGCGGCTTGGCCAGCTCATCATCACGGACCACCCCGGCACCTGTGCGCCGACCGTATACCGCCAACCGATTGTTCATGTCCTCGCGTGCCCTGGTGACACCAAGACCGATCCACACGATCACGAAGAAGACCAGCGCCGAGACCGTGACCACGGCGAGCATCTGACCGTCGAATGCTGTGATGTTCATACTTCGATGTTCACAATCTTCCGGAGCCAGAGAATTCCAGCGGCCATGAGCAAAAGTCCGGCGAGAAGGGCGACCCTGCCCATCGTCGCGTCGAGAAGCGGTTGCAGATACTCCCGGTTGTTGAACCAGAGAAAGGCTCCCAAAGCGAAGGGCAGCGAACCGAGGACGATGGCCGAGATCCGGCCTTCTGCGGTCAAGGCTCTGATCTCACCATTGAGACGGTTTCTGGCCAGCATGGTGTCCGCCACGGTCTGGAGGACTTCGGCCAGGTTGCCACCGACCTCACGCTGGATCTCGATCGCCATGGTGGCCCACTCGAAGTCCTTGGATTGGGTCCGGCTCACGATCCCCTGGAGAGTGTCCGGCACGGAGCGTCCGAGACGTGATTCGGTGACAGCCCGGCTGAATTCCCTTGCCGTAGGGTCCGGTGCTTCCTGGGACACGGCCTCGATCGCCTGGAGCAGCGAGTAGCCGGCCCGAAGCGAGGTCGATAGAAGGGTCAAGGTGTCGGGCAACTGCTTCTCGAATCTCTTCCGCTCGCGGCCGCCTGTCCAGTTGATCAGGAACACGAACACCAGCAGGAGGACGCCGAAGGTGATCACACCGGCGATCGGCGAGCTGAAGATGGCCATGAAGACGCCACCCACTGCCGCCAGACCGAACATGGCCAGGACTGCCTCACCGGGCGTCATCGGGACGTTCGCCTGCTCCAGGGCGGAATTGACGCCTGAGAGGAGACCACGTTTCCTGACTTCCTCCTCGGCGGCCTGGCTGAAGCGGTTGAGGATCGGGATCCGCTGGAGGAAGGGCACCTTCTCCTCCTCGGATGCGCGCGACCTCCGGCCATAAGCCTGGAGCCGCTTGGCGAAGCGACCCCCGCCCGAATCCTCTTCACGACCGAAGAGGATCACGATGAATAGGAAGGCCGTGAGCCCGATTCCGGCGGCGCCGATCAGCGCCAGGTTGGTCAAGGTCATCGGCGAAGTGCTCTCGACCACGGTGCCTTCTATCGGCACTGCCGTCGTGGTGGTGGTCGGCCCCGTTGTCGTGGTGGTTGCGTAGCCGGAGACCGGGAAGGCGACCGTTGAAGACAGCCCACCCGGGTAGGTGACTGCAAACTCGGCCTCACCGGGCGCCGCGATCGGCGAGGTGAAACGGGCGACAAGGGTGTTGCTGATCTCCCGACTGATCTGCCCGTATAAACCGGACAACTGGGCGGGGTCGGGAGTGGAGAGGAACAAGCCGCCGCCTGCGGTGGCCACCGCGGAGACCGCGTCGGGGTTGAAGTCCGGAGACTCGAGTGCCACACCGAAGACCCGGGCGTCGCTGGCCTCGACTGCGGCAACAGCCTCTTCGGCCGACGCCACGGAGGCAGTGTCCTCACCATCGCTGAGAACGATCATGTTCTGCAGCAGGTTGGGCGCCGCCGAGTCGAAGAGCGATATACCCAGGATCACACCATCGTTGAACGCGGTCTCACCATCGGCGGTGAGGGCCTCGATTCGGGCAGTGAGGTCGGTGGCGTTGGTGGTGAAGCCGGTTTGGACCACCGCCGTGTCGGCGAAGGTGACCAAGGCGATCGAATCCTCCGGGCGCTTCTGGGAGACAAAGCTCGTGGCTGCGGCTTTCGCCGCCTCCATCGGAGCGCCCTCCATCGATCCCGAGGTGTCGATGACCAGCACCACACCCACCGGGACACTCGACTCCCCCAGGGGAGCCACCTCGAGATTGGAGACAGGCTGGCCGTCGACGGTGATCGCCAACTGGGCCGGGTCGGGCGTCTCTGCCAGGTTGCGGAACTCCACAACCATCAGCGTCTGACCGCCTTCGGCATAGCGGGCGCCGTTGATGTCGACGATCTCGATCTCAGGATTGGCCGTCTGCGCAACGGCAGCCGTGCTCAGCCCAAGGACAAGGGCCGCGACGAGGGCGGAAACTCGCTTCAAACTACCGGCCCCTGGAGAACGGTTCTGGGTCGAAGAGGTCGGCCGGGAGCCTGATGCCCTGATTCTCCATGTCTTCGGAGAAGGTGGGGCGAATTCCGGTGGCCTTGAGACGGCCCTTGTAGATACCGTCCTCGTCGACACCCATGCCAAAGTCGAACAAGAAGATGTCCTGGAGGGTGATGATGTCGCCCTCCATGCCTTCCACTTCGGTGACATGGGTGACACGACGGGTTCCGTCCTTGAGACGCGAGACGTGGATGATCAGGTCGACCGCAGCAGCCATCTGCTCACGGATGGCTCGGATCGGCAGGTCGAAGCCGGCCATGAGGACCATGGTTTCGATACGGGACAGGGTGTCCCTCGGGCTGTTGGAGTGAACCGTGGTCAGAGAGCCGTCGTGACCGGTGTTCATGGCCTGGAGCATGTCGAGCGCCTCGGCGCCACGGACCTCTCCAACCACGATGCGGTCAGGACGCATACGCAAGGTGTTCCGGACCAGGTCACGAATGGAGACCGCGCCCTTTCCCTCAATGTTGGCCGGACGGGACTCCAGGGTCAGGACGTGCTCCTGGTGAAGCTGGAGCTCGGCGGCGTCCTCGACGGTGACGATGCGCTCGTCACCAGGGATATATGAGGACATGACGTTCAGGGTCGTGGTCTTACCCGAGCCGGTACCACCGGAGATCAGAATGTTGAGGCGGCCACGGACGCAGGCCCGCGAGAAGTCGGCAACACGCTGGGTGATGGTCCCGAAGTTGATCAGGTCGGCTTCCTGATAAGGGTCGACCGCAAACTTACGAATCGTCAGGAACGGGCCACCGATTGAAAGCGGATGGATGACGGCGTTGACACGAGAACCGTCGGGGAGACGAGCGTCCACCATCGGTGTTGCCTCGTCGACACGACGACCGATCTGGCCGACGATCTTGTCGATGATGCGGCGGAGATGCACCTCGTCGACGAACTTGACGTCGGAGAGAATGATCTTGCCCCTCTTCTCGTAGTAGATGTCGTAGGGGCCGTTGGCCATGACCTCTGTGATGTCCGGATCATTGAGAAGGGGGTCGATGGGACCGTAACCGAGGACGTCGGATGCGATCTCGTTGAGCAGCGCCCGACGGTCGGCGGAGGTGAGGGGAAGCCCCTGCTCCTGATCGACTGCCCACTCCAGCATTTCCAGCACGCGCAGACGCAGTTCGGCGTCCGACATCTGCCGGTCATAGAGGGTTGGGCCCAGCTCTTCTACGACTTTGAAGTGAAGACGCCCCCGGAGCTCACCCAGAGCATCCGAGCGATTGACGGTGATGTCTTGAGTTTCGGTCTGCCTGGCGGCTGCGACTCTCTCAGATAACGATGGCACGACTATTTACCTTTCCCCTATTTCCGACCGAAGAGGCCGCCCTTGGACGTGCTCTCCGGAATCTTCCCCGCGACCAACTCTGCAACGCTCTCGAACCCCTTGGCTACCTTGCCCTTGGGGTCGGTCTCGACGATCGGACGGCCCTCGTTGACCGAGTTGGGCACCGCGGCGTCCGAAGGGATTGCAGCCGCTATCTCCATCTTGAGCGCGCCCTCGATCTCCTTGTTGTCGAGCTTCGCCTTCGAATTGCTTCGGTTCATGACCAGCTTGACGTTGGCTGTGGAGAACTTCAGAAGACGCAGCGTCTCGAGCGCAAGCTTGGCGTTCTTCACAGATGGCAGGTCCATGTCCACAACCATCAGCACCTGGTCGGCCTTCTCGATGAGCGACAGGATCAGCTCGTCGAGCATCGAGGCGGTGTCGACCACGACGTAGTCGTAGGTGTCCTGCAGGATGTCGAGCATCTGCATCAGACCGGCCGTCGTGATGTCGTCTGCAAACGCCGGCTCGAGTGGCGCGGCCAGAACCTTCAACCCGCTCGGGTGCTCGGTGAGCAGCGAGTCGAGCATCTCGCCGTCGAGCTGATGCAGCTCGTGGGCGGCGTTCACCATCGTGAACCGTGGCTCGAGCTGTAACAACAGGCACACATCACCGAACTGGAGATCGGCGTCGACCAGTACGACCTTCTTGTCGGGGAGTCGATTGAGAAGGAGGGCGACGTTGGTTGCCACCACCGTCTTGCCGCTTCCGCCCTTGGCCGAGCTGACCGTGACGATCGAGCCCCGCTCCGAACGCACCGGAGCTGCGGCCGGCTTCGCCGCACTTCGCCGCTTGAGGACGTCGTGACCGAACTGTTCGATCGCAGCCTCGATCTTGGGCTCGTCGAGTGGCGCTTCGATGACATCGGAGACACCGGATCGCATCGCTCCACGGAGCAAATCGGAGGTCACCGACTCGGCCACCATCATCAAGACAAGCCCCGGGTCCTGGTTGTGAAGGCTCCGGATCTGCTCCATCGAATCCGCGTTCGAGAACGACGGGCCCAGGAGCAGCATCCGGAGGTCACCGGACTGGATGGTCTGACTCGCCTCCTCTATGGAGCGAGCAACCGGGAGCCTGCCCTCAAAGAGCTCTTTGGCCGCTGCGACGAAATCGTCGTCTTTGTCGACAACCAGCAGGTTGTGCTCAGCCATTGACATGGTCGAACCTCAAATCAGTTATCCAAAAATGTCTTCGAGCAGTTCGCCACCGAACAGGTTGAGAATGGTGACCCCAGTGGTCTCCACCTCGACGAAGTCGCCCGGCACCAACGTCAACCAGATGGAACCATTTTCGACGGCGTATGCGATGCGCTCGGCCTGCTCTGGTGTCACCTCGAGGGTGAAGATGGTGTCGTTGCCGAGTTCTTCCTCGACCGGTGCGACCGGCTGCCCATCAGGTGTGGTCTCGGTGGTGGTTTCCACGTCGACCGTGGGGGGAGCATCCTCGTCCGGCCTGATGTCACGACCGGTGGCCATCACCGGCAGACCTTGGAGCACGAAGCGAGAGTAGGTCACGGCTGCCGATACCTCTTCGGCAGGCGCACCCTCGGCGGGCGGCTCGGCCGGTTGTTCGGCGATTCCGCTCAGTTCGTCCGGCAGAAGGTCTTCGGGTATGTCGATGGTGATGATCATGTTGACCCGGTTCCCGGGCTCGACAAAGCCGTTGATACCGCGGACGTTGTCGACCGAGATCGTCATCGCCTGCTTGCCGGAGGGAATCTCCTCGGCGAGCGGAGTGATATCGACCGTGATCGAGACCCACTGTGCCTCGGTCAAGATCGAACCCGCCGCGATCGGACCTGCAGCGACCCGGCCCGTGAGAACCTGGTTCAGCAGCGCGGCCGATGTGATAGCGCCATCGGGCACGTCTTCGGCCTGGTCCTTGTCTAGGACGATCAATTCGCCACCACTGTTGAAATCAGACAACAGGATGGCTCCGTCGGTGCCCTCTGCGATTGGTGTCTCGCCTGCGACGTAGACCTCGACGATCTCCTGACCCGCAGCAATTTCGTTTTCGACGTTCTGGAGATAATTCCAGACCGCCCATGCGGCGAGCCCGGCCAGTATCAAGGCCACTAACAAGACGATGGCTCTCCTACCCATTGAGTCCCCTTCGTATGTCCCCTTGGTAAGGCGTCGACCCGATTTCGGCGCACGCCCTTGAGCATGCTACCGACGAAGTCGCGCCGTCCCTGTGTTTCAAGTCCATTTCCACAGGAATGATTCGGACCTTATGGAGAGAGTCTTGAGGGTTTCCCCACTCACTTCCATAGTTCGGTCGTCTCATATCGTGGCCGGGTTGCAGGTGCCTGACTAGCTCACACCGGGAAACCGTCACGAAATGACTAGTCCGCAGCCATTCTCGACCGTGTCAATTGAATGACCGACGGTCATCTACGCCCGATGCCGCGCTCCTTGAGCTCCTGGAGAATCGCCTCGAGCGAGGCGTCCACCGGCATCGGCGGGCGCTCCTCCTCGGTTGGCCCGAACTCGCGCTCGAACTCCTTCTGCGGCCGTCGCCGACCCTTCTTCTGCTCCTCCATCTGCGCCTCGCGCTCTTTCCAGTCGGGCGAGGCCTGCTTGATGGACAGCGAGATGCGACGACGCTCGTCCTCCTTCTCGGTGATCTTGACCTTGACCGTCTGACCTATGGAGAGCTCGAGCTCGGGAGACTCGACACGATGTGTCGCGATCTCCGAGACATGGACCAGGCCCTCCACCCCGTCGGACACGGATATGAAGGCCCCGAACGGAACCGTCTTGGTGACGACGCCGTCGACCACATCGCCAACCTCGTGGTCGCGGGCGAAGACGTCCCAGGGGTCGTCGCTCGTCTGCCTGATGGAGAGCGAGATCCGCTCCCGCTCACGGTCGACCTCTAGGACCTTGACCGTGACCTTGTCGCCGACCTTGACCAACTCGCCGGGATGGTTGACGTGCTGCCAGGAGAGCTCGGACACATGGACCAGACCGTCCATACCGCCCAGGTCGACGAAGGCGCCGAAGTTGACGACCGAGGAGACGACACCCTCACGGACCTCACCTTCGGCCAGCCCGTCGAGGAATGCGTTGCGCTCCTCGGCCTGGGCCTCTTCGAGATAGGCACGACGGGAGAGAACGACGTTGTTGCGGGCCCGGTCGAGCTCGATCACCTTGGCGGTGATGGTGTCGCCGATGAAAGGGTCGAGGTCGCGAACACGACGGAGGTCGACGAGTGAGGCGGGAAGGAAGCCCCTCAGCCCGATATCGACGATGAGACCGCCCTTGACCACCTCGATGACTGTCCCTTCGACGGTGCCGCCTTCCTTGGCGACCTCCTGGATCCGGCCCCAGGCGCGCTCGTACATGGCGCGTTTCTTGGAGAGGATGAGACGGCCCTCGTCGTCTTCTTTGTTGAGGACGACAGCTTCCACCCTGTCATCGACCTTGACCGCGTCGTTGGGGTCGACGTTGTTGCGGATCGAGAGCTCTCGGGTGGGGATGAGGCCTTCGGATTTGTAACCAATGTCGACCATGGCGCCATCGGCGTCGACGCTGACCACAGTGCCTTCGACGATGTCGCCCTCTTTGAACTCGAGCACCGTTGCCTCGATGGCACGCTCGAAGTCGTCGCCGATGTCGTCGGGTAGGTCGCTCAGATCGGGTGCGACCAGAGCCTCTCGGCCGGAAACCACGCTGACAACCGGATCCCCCTGGTCGTCGGAAGCGGCAGGATCCTCTACGTCTGGCTCTTCCGGGGCCTCAGCCTCAGCGGCCGGCTCCTCGGCAGCCGACTCTTCGGCCGGATCTTCCGGGGCCTGAGCCTCAGCGGCCGGCTCGTCGGTGACTGGAACCTCGGCGGCTGGCTCGTCGGCGGCCGGAGCCTGTATCGGATCTTCTCTCGGCTCTTCCACCTCTACCGACGTTTCCGTGGCGTCGGGCTCGATGGTCTCAGGCGCCTCTGCGCTCCCGGTCTCCGGGGCGCTCGCGGGCGCGTTTTCTAGCTCGTTGGTCATGTGTAGGTGGTTACCTCCAAAGAAAACTCTGCAGACGCAAGTTCAGCAGGCGTTTTGAGTGTACGCACCTTTTTCCACAACCGCCAACGGATAAGCGTGGCCGGGAACAAGAACCCCCTCCGGCCCTAGCGGGCCACCTCCCCTTTGTGTCAGGGTTGGGTGGGGTGGCCGGACCCCGGGTCTG
>CAZRID010000141.1:0-7977 GCA_964600055.1 uncultured Acidimicrobiaceae bacterium | reverse complement strand
CCGATCCCGACGTAGCATCGCCCCGATGTTGCGCTTCATGACGGCCGGTGAGTCACACGGGCCCGGGCTGGTGACCATCGTGGAAGGGCTTCCCCGCGGTCTGGAGGTGTCGCCTGAGCGAATCATCAACGAGCTGGCTCGAAGACGGATGGGCTATGGCCGTGGCAAGCGCATGGCCATCGAGAAGGACCAGATCGAGATCATGGGCGGGATTCGCCATGGTGAGACCCTCGGCTCTCCGGTCTCGGTGCTGATCCGTAACACCGAGTGGCCCAGATGGTCAGAGGAGATGAGCCCCGAGCCGGCCACCGCCAAGAAACAGGTGACACGGCCTCGCCCCGGCCACGCCGACCTGGCAGGGATGCTCAAATACGGGACTGACGACGCCAGGGACATCCTGGAGCGGGCGTCGGCCAGAGAGACCGCTGCTCGCACCGTGGCCGGAGTTCTGGCCAAGATCATGCTCGAGACCGTCGACGTCCCGGTCGTGAGCCATGTCATCTCGATCGGGCCTGTCCTGAGCGAAGGCACGCCACCGGGGCCTGCGGACCTCGAGCGAGTCGATGCGAGCCCGGTGCGTTGCTTCGACCAGACGGCGGAAGCTGCGATGGTCGAGGCTATCGAGGACGCCAAGACCCAGCGCGACACCCTGGGCGGCGTGTTCGAGGTCCTCGGTTTCGGAGTGCCTCCTGGTATCGGGTCCCATGTTCATTACGACCGCAGGCTCGACGCTCTGCTCGCGTCAGCTGTGATGTCCATCCCGGCGATCAAGGGAGTAGAAATCGGAGACGGCTTCCAGGTGGCGACACTCCCCGGGTCCAAGTCTCACGACGAGATCCTCCTCGAAGACGACGGTCTGACCCGTCCCACCAACCGGGCCGGTGGGACCGAAGGCGGGATCAGCAACGGTGAGACCATTCGGGTGCGTGGTGCGATGAAGCCGATCTCCACCCTGATGAGACCGCTCCGAACAGTGGACATGACAACCGGCGAGCCGGCGGAAGCGGTGAGGGAGCGGTCGGATGTCTGCGCGGTGCCGGCCGCTGCCGTAGTCGGGGAGCAGATGGTGGCATTTGTCCTCGCCGCCGAGTTTCAGCGCAAGTTCGGGGGCGACAATGTCGACGAGTTCGTTGCTGCGGTCGACCGCTACAAGTCCGGTCTCAGCGGCCGGCCCGGAAGATGACGCTCTGGTTGATCGGGATGATGGGCTCCGGCAAGACAACCGCAGGGCGTCTCGCAGCCGAGTCACTCGGCGTGGCATTCTTCGACACCGATGAAGAGGTTGCCTCAAGCCTGGGCCGCCAGGTGGCCGACATTTGGCAGGAGCTCGGAGAGTCTTCGTTTCGTGAGGTGGAGTCTGCCGCGGTCCGGCAGTTGGCAGGAGAGAATGCGGTGATCTCAACAGGTGGTGGTGTCGTTCTCGAACACGGGAACCGGGATGTGATGAAGACGTCCGGCCCGGTGGTCTGGCTCAGCTGCCCTCCCGAGGTGCTTGCGTCCAGGCTCGAAGGGAGCTCAGGGCGCCCGTTGCTCGACGGTGAGCCCGAGCTCGCCGCGGCAATCGGGGACGTCCTTGCCCGGCGTTCCTCTGCCTACAGCGAGACTGCCGACTTCGAGATCGACACGTCGGCGCTCTCTGTGGCGGAGGTCGCGGCGAGAATCGAGGGATTGTGGCCGTCCTGACCGTGGCCGGCGCCACGGAATTGGTCGTCGGCCACGGACTACCCGATGAGATCCTGCCCGCGCGCTCAGGGCGGCAGCGGGTGGCGATCATGACTCAGCCCGGGGCCACTCATATCGCGCTCGATGTGGCTCAACGTCTCCGCGGCGACGACCTACAGGTCGAAGTGATCGGTCTGCCCGACAGGGACGAGGCGAAGACCCTGATAGTGGCGGAGTCTGTCTACCAGGCGCTGGCCCGGTTCGGCCTGGGGCGGCAGGACACGGTTGTGGGCGTTGGAGGAGGGTCGGTGTCCGACCTGGCCGGCTTTGTAGCCGGCACCTGGCTGAGAGGCGTCGAGGTGGTGCATGTCCCGACAACATTGCTTGCCGCCGTCGATGCCTCCATCGGGGGCAAGACCGGAGTCAACCTGGCCGGCAAGAACCTCGTCGGGTTGTTCTGGCACCCCACCCGGGTCATCGTGGATGTGACGACCCTGGAACGGCTTCCTTCCTCACTGCGTAGGGAGGGGCTCGCCGAGGCCCTGAAGACGGGCCTGGTAGGGGATGCAGAGCTCTTCGAGCTTCTGGCCAGGGAGGGTGAGAAGGCACCGCTGGAGGAGGTGGTGATCCGATCCGCGGCGGTGAAGGCGAGGGTGGTCGGCGAGGACGAGCGGGAGTCCGGGCTGCGTGCGATCCTCAACTTCGGGCACACGATCGGTCACGCAATCGAGTTCGCCTCGCCGCTGTCGCACGGAGAGTGCGTTGCGGTGGGAATGGTGGCCGCCGGGCGGATCTCGGAGCGGCGCCTGCGCTTTCCCGGATTCGATCGGATGCTGGAGGCGATTGCAGGCCTCGGTCTCCCCACCGAGGTGGACGGGCTCGATCGCGCTCGTGTCGAGGACCTCCTTCGTCATGACAAGAAGCGCGACGCACAGGGTTTGCGGATGATCTTGTTGAGGGCGTTCGGCGACCCGGTCGTGGAGCATGTCGACGACCAGGACCTCGATGTCGGGCTCGGGGCCGTTGGCCTTTGATCCAGTTACCGTCCCGGCCTGATTCGAGAGCACAGCGAGCCCAAGCATGATCAGCACCAATGACGTGAGGCCGGGAATGGCCCTTCAGCTCAACGATGGCCTGTTCACCATCGTTGAGTACCAGCACGTGAAGCCAGGCAAAGGCAAGGCCTTTGTCCGCATGAAGCTGAAGAACCTGGAGACCGGCCAGGTCCTCGACCGTACTTTCCGGGCTGACGAGAACGTGGACCAGGCCATCATCGACCGCCGCGACCATCAATACCTGTATCAGGACGATCTCGGCTTTCATTTCATGAACCTCGACGACTTCGGGCAGCTCGCCCTCAGTGGCGACGATGTGGGAGATGCGGCCGGATATCTGGTCGAGGGAATGACCGCCAGCCTCTCGCTCTTTCGGGGCACAGCGATCGGTGTCGAGTTGCCAGCGTCCGTAGAGCTGGAGGTGACTTACGCAGAGCCGGCCGTCAAGGGCGACACCCGCACAGGCGCCACCAAGCCGGTCACGCTCGAGACCGGTCTACAGATCCAGGTCCCACTGTTTGTGGACCAAGGCGATCGGGTCAAGGTCGACACCCGATCCGGGGATTACCTGACCAGGGCATGAGCCCCGACGCCGCGTCGACCGCGAGCATTCCGGCGCGGGTCACAGTCGAGGAGCTCGCATCGGCGCTCGACCGCGAGATGAGTGAAGTCCAGGCGGTGCTCACGGCCCGCGGCGAACCCGCATCGCCCGACGATGTCGTGGCAGCGGATCTCGCTCTTGCGGTCGCCAGGGCCCTTGGTGCTCCCCTCAACATCGAGGCGAGGGACCTCGCCCTGGAGACGCTCTACCAACTCGAGATCGGGGGCGAGGACTCTGTCGTCGCAGAGGTGACAGGTCGGGTCGCGTTTCTCGTCCGTGGCGTGCTCGACCACAAGGAGGACCTCGATCACGAGATCGAGTCGGCATCCGAGCATTGGAGTATCGCCCGCATGCCGGTGATCGATCGAACAATCCTGCGGCTCGGCCTGTTCGAGTTGCGTCACAGTAAGGAGACACCCACCGCCGTCGTGGTCTCAGAGGCGGTCCGCCTCGCCCAGACCTATTCCACGGAGAGATCCGGCTCATTCGTCAATGGGGTTCTCGCCTCCCTCGCCAGGGCAGCCCGCGGCTGAGGTTGAGAGCGTCCTCCCAACCCGGCTAAGGTCGCCACACCTTTAAAACACGGTCCGGTGAGGCCGGGAAGGAGCGAAGATGGGACAGGACCCATCAGCATCGGAGGTCGTCCGATGCCTCAGGTGATGAATGGCGAGGACATTCGGAGAGCCGTCCGTCGCATCGCACACGAGATCCTCGAGCGCCACCGCGGCGCCGAACACGTCGTGATAATCGGCATCCACACCCGTGGTGTCCTCTTGGCTCGTCTCCTCGGCACCCTGGTCCAGGAGTTCGAAGGGGTCTCGATCCCTGTGGGTGAGCTCGACATTGGCGAGTACCGCGACGATCGCGAGTTTCGCCCGGCACCGACCGGAAGGGCGACTGCGATCCCGACCGACATATCCGAGCGCAATGTGATCGTGGTCGACGACGTGCTGTACACCGGGAGAACCGTGCGGGCGGCGCTCGACGCCCTGTCCGACCTGGGTCGGGCAGATCAGACGGAGCTGGCTGTCCTTGTCGACCGTGGCCATCGGGAGCTTCCGATTCGGGCTGACTACGTCGGCAAGAACCTGCCGACGAGCCATGATGAGGTGGTACGGGTGCGGCTGGAGCCGATCGACACCGAGGATGGGGTCTGGGTGGAGAGGAACGGCGCTGTATGACCGGGTTGCTCACCCTCCGCGGTCTTCCCGCAAGTCGACTCGAGGCACTCCTCGACTCGGGTCAGCGCCACGTGGAGATGATCCACTCCGGCGCCGGGGACCCTACAACCCTGCAAGACCGCACCGTGACCACCGCGTTCTTCGAGCCTTCCACCAGGACCCGGCTTTCCTTCGAGCTGGCCGCCCACAAGCTTGGCGCGCATGTGATGAGTTTCACGCCCGAGACCTCCTCGACGTCGAAAGGCGAGACGCTGAAGGACACGATCCTCACCCTGACCGCGATGGGCAGCGATGTCCTGGTCGTCCGCCACCACCTCTCCGACGCCGCCGAGCTCGCGGCGCGGTGGTCGGGGCTTCCCGTCATCAATGCAGGGGTCGGCAGACGGGAGCACCCGACTCAGACGCTCATCGACGCCCTGACCCTCAGACAGCATTTCGGGTCGCTTCAGGGCCTGCGAATGGCGATCGTCGGAGACGTGCGGAACAGTCGGGTGGCTCGTGGTCATCTGGCCTGCCTGGCGACCCTGGGAGTCGAGGTGACCCTGGTCGGGCCAACCACACTCCTTCCGGTGAGCAACCCGTGGGGGATCAGAACGAGTGCCGAGTTGGATGAAGAGCTCGGCAATCACGACGTGGTCTACCTCCTCCGCATTCAGAGAGAGCGTGGGGCGGTGGCCGGCTTTCCCTCGGATGCCGCCTACTCCCGACGCTACGGCATGAACGAGGAAAGGCTTTCGATGCTCAAGCCGAGCACCGTGATAATGCATCCGGGGCCGCTCAACCGTGGGGTCGAGATCGACGATGCCGCCGCCGATGGCGAACGATCCCTAATCCTCCAACAGGTCGCCAATGGGGTTCCGATGCGCATGGCCGTGCTAGAGGCTGCGCTGGAGGCCGGGCGGTGATTGTCATCCATAACGCCATGGTGCTCCGGGCGGCAGGTGTCGAGAAGGGCACAGTGGTGATAGACGGGGACAGTGTCATCTCGGTTGGGACGACAGAGGCTGTGAATGGGGCAAGGGTCATCGACGCACGAGGGGCATGGGTCGGCCCTGGCCTTGTCGATCTGCATGTCCATTTCCGTGACCCGGGTCAAACCTGGAAGGAGGACCTCGAATCCGGGGCAAGGTCAGCGGCGGCCGGTGGCTACACCGCGGTCGTCACCATGCCCAACACCGACCCGCCCATCGACAATGGTCCCAGGGCGGCCGAGGCGCTCTCCCGGGCGGCCATCATCGACACCGTCCACCTGGCTGTGGCCGGCGCCCTGACCAGGGGACGTGGGGGAAGCGAGATGTCAGACCTCGACGCCATGTACCAAGCAGGGGTCCGGGTATTCACCGATGACGGCGACTCCGTACCCCACGCCGGGCTGTTGCGAAGGATCATGTCCTACCTTGCCGATCTGCCCGGGGCACTCGTGGCGGAGCATCCCGAGGACCGGGATCTGACCGTCGACGGTCACATGCACGAGGGACCGATGTCGGCCCTGCACGGGGTGACGGGGCTGCCCGGAGTGGCCGAGGATGTGATCGTGGCGAGGGACATAGCCATCGCAAGGGATACCGGGGCCCGGATCCACTTCCAGCATGTCTCGACCGAAACCTCGGTCGAGTTGATCCGACAGGCCAGGGCGGCGGGGGTGGCGGTGACCGCCGAGGTCACACCGCATCATCTGGCACTCGACGATGCGCTGCTCGCGGATCTCGACCCGAATCTAAAGATGTACCCACCACTGCGCGGCGTAGCGGACAGGGCGGCCGTGGTCGCCGGGCTGCGTGAGGGTGTCATCGACGCGGTGGCCACCGACCACGCCCCCCACACGGCTGCAGAGAAGGCCGTCCCATTCGAGGAGGCCCCGAGAGGCGTCATCGGGTTGGAGACGGCGGCAGCGGTCACGTCGAGGGCACTGGAGCGGAACCAGATTGCCTTCTTCGACCGGATGAGCACCGCTCCGGCACGGATCGCGGGCCTGACCCGACACGGGATGACGGTTGAGCCCGGTGCGCCTGCCAACCTTGTGCTGTACGACCCGGATCAAAAGTGGGTGCCCGAGATATTCGCCTCGAAGTCTGCGAACAGCCCTTTTATTGGAATGGAGTTGGTCGGAAAGGTGCTGGCAACGATTCATGAAGGTCGGATCTCCTACGAGGGGGAGCTGGGATGAATGACCAGCAGCCAGCCCTGCTCTGCACCTCCGATGGCGAGGTTTTTGCCGGCAGATCGGTCGGAGCCGCGGGCTCGACCACCGGGGAGGCGGTTTTCAACACCTCGATGACCGGCTATCAGGAGATCCTCACCGACCCTTCATACGCCGGTCAGGTGGTGGTGATGACCAGCTCCCACATCGGGAACTACGGCGTCTCCGACCTCGACGAGCAGTCATCCCGCCCCGCTGTCTCCGGGTTCGTGGTTCGCAGCATGTCCCGGCGCGATTCCAACTGGAGGTCCCAGGGCACGGTCGGTGATTATCTGCGACGGCATGGGGTGGTGGCCATAGCGGATGTCGACACCAGACGACTCACCCGTCATATCCGCGATCGGGGAGCGATGCCGGTGGCCATCGGCGTGGACATCGACGAAGTCGAGCTACGCGACATGGCGGCCTCCGCTCCCTCCATGGTCGGTCTCGACCTGGCCTCCGGGGTCACCACCAAGGAGCGGTACACACTCGAGCCAACGGGGAAGAGGCGGGGCCGGGTGGTCGCCATCGACCTCGGGATGAAGCGGGACATCCTCGCCAACCTGACCGAGCGTGGGTTCGAGGTCGAGGTGGTGCCGTCCTCCACAGATGCCAGGACCGTGCTCTCCCTCGAGCCCGACGGGGTCTTCGTCTCGAACGGGCCGGGGGATCCTGAGCCATTGAGCGCGGCAACCGAGACCCTGCGGGGTCTGTTGGGAAAGGTGCCACTGTTCGGGATCTGTCTCGGGCACCAGGTCCTGGGTCTGGCGGTCGGCGCATCGACCTACAAACTGCCCTTCGGCCATCACGGTGGCAATCACCCGGTGCGGCGTCTTGTCGATGGCCGGGTCGAGATAACAGCGCAGAACCACGGATTCGCCGTCGATCTCTGGTCACTTACCGGGGAGGCGGCGCCACGACGATCCGGACTGGTGGGGGCGAACCTTCTCCCACAAAGCGTTGAAAGCACCTTCGGCCCGCTGGTCCCCACCCATCAGAATCTGAATGACGGGACTCTGGAGGGGATGCGATTGCTCGACGGGCCCGCCTTCTCGGTGCAGTACCACCCCGAAGCTGCCCCGGGGCCGCGTGACGCTCGTGGTCACTTCGACGAGTTCGCCCGATTGATCGAGGAGGGGGTCTGATGCCCGCCCGTACCGACATCAGGTCGATCCTTCTCATCGGATCGGGCCCGATCATCATCGGCCAGGGTTGCGAGTTCGACTACTCCGGCACCCAGGCGGCCAAGGTGCTCCGGGCTGAGGGGTACCGGGTGATCCTGGTCAACTCGAACCC
>CAZRID010000140.1:0-8012 GCA_964600055.1 uncultured Acidimicrobiaceae bacterium | reverse complement strand
TATGACCCCTCTACGTCCCAATTACGGGTGGGGGGAGGCGACGGTAGTCGATCATGGCTGATTGGGACCGCCAGGTCCGTATTTGAACCCTGTAGATCCCAATTTCGGCAGCGGGATCACTCCGACTGGGCAACCTCGGCCACTTTGGCCCGGCGATCTTTGGAGTGGTTGACGTCACCCTGGATCTGGATCAACTCCTCCCGGGTGGCGGCGGCGAGCTCGGCGGCATTGGCCTCGGCGTGGGCGAGACGGCTCTCGACTCCCTCTTCGACCAGCTTGCGCGCCTCGTCGAGTAGGGCTTCGACCATCTCGGACTCGGGCACAACCCGGACCACCTGGCCCTTGATGAAGAGATGGCCTCTCCCCCGGCCTGCGGCGATGCCGATGTCCGCCTCCCTTGCCTCACCGGGACCGTTGACCACGCAGCCCATGACCGCAACCTGAATCGGGAGATTCTCCGCCTCCAGGGCCGCCTGGGCCCTGGTAGCGACATCGATCACATCCACCTCGGCCCGCCCGCACGAGGGGCAGGCAATCAGGTCGAGCCCTTTTCTCTCCCGAAGACCGAGATTCTCGAGGAGCTGGCGCCCCGCCTTGGCCTCCTCCACCGGGTCCGCAGTCAACGAGAAGCGGATGGTGTCACCGATTCCCTCGTTGAGCAGGGTGGCGATCCCGGCGACGCCCTTGATGAGACCGGCCGGGGGTGGCCCAGCCTCGGTCACGCCGAGATGGAGCGGATAGTCGACGGCCTGGGAGAGCAGACGGTACGACTCGATCATCGAGGGGACGTGTGAGTGCTTGACCGATATCTTGATGTCCTCGAAGTCGACGTCTTCGAGGTAACGGATCTCGATCAGCGCCGAGTCGACGAGAGCCTGAGGTGCAGGGCTCCCGTACTTTTCGAGGAGTTCCTTGTCGAGCGACCCGGCATTCACGCCGACCCGGATCGGGACCCCCCGATCCTTGGCCTCCCGCGCCACAGTCTTGATCTGGTCTTCCTTGCGGATGTTGCCCGGGTTGAGACGAAGTCCCTGCACACCGGCCTCCAGCGCGGCCAGCGCCAGCCGGTATTGATAGTGAATGTCGGCGATGATCGGCACCGGTGACCTCGGGACGATCTCGGCCAGACCCTGGGCAGCCTCGACATCGTTGCAGGTGATGCGGACGATGTCGGCGCCGGCACCAGCGAGGGCATAGACCTGGGCCAGGGTGCCATCGACATCGGCGGTCTTGGTGGTGGTCATCGACTGCACCGAGACAGGAGCATCACCGCCAACGGCCACGCCCCCGACATGAAGTTGTCTGGTTTGGCGTCGGGTGATCATTTCAAGTCAAACGGTAGACCCCGCCACGCCCAATCCAGCCGACTTGTGTCTGATTTGCCCGAGACTCTCGGACGAGGCGGAAGCTGCGGCCGACCGGCGTCTGTTTCGCCCGAAACTCTCGACGCGAGGCGGAAGCTCCGGCCGACCGGCGTCTGTTTGCCCGATCCAAGACCCAGGCCTTCCCAGACTGAGGGTGGTCCCCCAAGCGCGATCGGGCCAGACGAGGGGGAGACAACCGGGCAAAGTCGGCCGGCAATCAAACAGTCGGCCGGCAAAGTCACAGAGAGATTGGGTTCACGATATCAAGGATGACCGCGACGAGCCCGAGGAAGGCGAACAGCCCGATCACGGCGGCGGCCACCGGGGCGAGCTTGCGCACGTTGGCCTCCCTACCGCTGATCTTCTCGTAGGCGGCCACGGCGAAGTGCCCGCCATCGAGGGGGAAGAGCGGCAGGAGGTTGATCGTCGCCAGGATCACGTTGACGAAGGCAAGGATTCCAAGAAAGGCTGCGGCAGACTCGGTCTGGGTCCCGATGTTGACGATTCCGATCGGGCTCACCGGTCGGATCTCCTCGTCCACGTCGGTGTCGCCCACCAGGACGCCCAGGTACTGGGCGAGACTCGAGGGCTTGACCATGTCACCGATCGCCTGGAAGGTGAATCCAATCCCTTCCCAGACCTGACTGCCCGCGACACCGATGGCGCCGAAGATCCCAGGATTGTGAGTTTCGATCAGCGGTGAGACACCGAGGAAACCGGTGCTCCCCGGCCCGTCTCCATCGTCTCGCTCTATCAGGTCGACATCGAGACTGACCGTCTGCCCGGCACGGAGAACGAGGACCGTCGTCGGGCCGGCCCCCACCTGGCTCAGGGCATCGGGGACATCGGTCCACGACTGGATCTGATGCCCTCCTATCGACAAGATCACGTCACCCGCTTCGAAGCCGGCCAACACCGCCGGGGTCGGGACCGTGTCCTCGCCGACCACCGCCGTCGGCACCACCTCGTCGACGACCGGCTGGGGCTCGGAGACGCCGTTGGCGAGGACGATCCCGTAGAAGATGACAAAGGCGATGAGGAAGTTCATGCCGACCCCGGCGAGCACCACCACGCTCTTCTCCCAGAACTTCTTCTCCCGATAGGTGCGCCCGATGTCGGCGGGTGACACCTCCTCGAGGGGGTTCATCCCGATGATGCGGACATACCCGCCCAGAGGGATCAATTTGAGGCCGTACTCGGTCTCACCCTTCTGGGTCGACCAGATCTTGGGGCCGAAACCGAAGAAGAACTCGGTGGCCTTCATCCCCACTGCCTTGGCCGCGAAGAAGTGTCCGGCCTCGTGAGCTGTCACGAACAAGATGATGGCTGCGGCAGCAGCAAAGCCTCCGAGCATTGGGACACGCTACCTGCGGTCAGCGGTTATTCAGCATGCTCCGGCGATGAACGACGCCGCCGTCTCCCGCGCCTCGCTATCGGCCTCCAGCACCTCTTCGACCGTCTCCAGTGGCCGCCACTTCACAGTCTCGAGGGTCGATGACACGACTTCTGCAATCCCGAGAAACCCCAGCCGATGTTGTAGGAACGCCTCGACGGCGATCTCATCTGCGGCGTTGAGCACCGCCGGTGACGACCCGCCCTGCGCTCCGGCCTCGAAGGCCAGATCGAGGGCCGGGAAGTTGGCTCGGTCGGGCTCTTCGAAGGTGAGGTTCATCCCTGCGAGATCGAACGGCCTGACCGGTGACTCGGCCCGACCGGGGGAGGTCAGGGCGTATTGGATCGGGATTCGCATGTCGGGGTGCCCCAGGTGGCCCTTCCACGACCCATCAACGAACTCCACTGCCGAGTGGAGGACCGACTGGGGGTGAATCACAACCGCGATCCGGTCGTAGGCGACGTCGAACAAGAAGTGGGCCTCGATCACCTCCAGGCCTTTGTTGAACAGGGTGGCGGAATCGACACTGATCCTGCGACCCATGTCCCAGGTGGGATGGTTCAGGGCCTGTTCCGGGGTGACCTCTGCCAGCGACTCCCGGGAACGACCACGAAACGGCCCGCCGGAGGCGGTGAGGATCAGACGGGAGATCGACTGTGGGTCTTCGCCCACCAGACACTGGAACAGCGCGGAGTGCTCACTGTCCACCGGCACCAGCTCACCTCCGTGGTCGGCGAGGGCCTTCTTCACCACCGGCCCACCGGCCACCAGGCTCTCCTTGTTGGCCAGAGCCACCCGGTTCCCTGCCTCCAGACCGGCCACTGTTGCCCGAAGACCGGCCGCTCCGACAATCCCATTGACAACGGTGGCGTCGGATATCCGGGCGACCTCCATCACGGCGTCCGAGCCAAAGTCGACCGGTCGCCCAACGGCTCTCTCGAACTCCTCGCGCTCCTCGGAGGAGCCACCGGCCGCCACCACGCGAGCCGACGGATAGCTGGTGGCGAGGGCGGCGAGCTTGGCGGACGGCTCCCTGGCGGCGAGGGCGACTATTTCGAGACCGAGGTTGGCGGCCACCTCGATTGTCTGGGTCCCGATCGAACCGGTCGCCCCGAGAACGACCACGTTTCGGGTCACAGCAGCCCGAAACCCCGGAACAGGTAATAGATCGCGGGAACCGCGAACAAGAACCCGTCGACACGATCGAGGAGGCCACCGTGGCCCGGGAGCACCGAGCCCATGTCCTTGACCCCCAATGAGCGCTTCACCATTGACTCCGCAGCATCACCAATCGGGCTCATCACACCGATCAATGCAGCAGCAACCAGACCCTTGGCCAGCCCGATCGTCTCCCACGCCGGGAAAGTGACGAGTACCGAGGACACGACAAGGCCGGCGACCAGGCCACCGAAGAAGCCTTCCCATGTCTTTTGAGGCGAGATGCGTGGAGACATCTTGCGTTGGCCGAAGGCGCGTCCCACGAAGTAGGCCCCAATGTCGTTGGCGGCGACCAGAAGCACGACGAAAAGGATGAAGGCCACGGGCTGGGACCCCGACGCGATGAGGATGGCGAAAGAGAGCAGCCCCACCCATGCCATCCCACCGATCGTCACCGACGCATCTTCGAGAGGCTGGCGCCGAGGTGACAGAGCCAGAAAGAGAACGGTGACGACTGCGAAGGCGGCTGCCCAACCGGCGATGGCAATTGCGCCAGAGATGTGCGCTCCAAGACCCATGAACAGAACGCCCAACAAGCCAAACAGGGCCAGCGGCCGATAGTCGTCGGAACGGAGGGTGGCGTAGAACTCTCCGAGCCCGACCACCATTACCAGGATCACAAAGCCGGTGAACCACCAACCTCCGAGTAGAAGGGTTCCGAGGAACATGCCGAAGATCACCAGCGCCGAAGCCACCCGCATCGCCAGATCGCTGGTCAGGGCCTGCTCGCTGGCCTCGTAGTCCTCCTCGGTGCTGGAGGATTCCCCGGTCACGTCATCGAATCCGACCAGACCGCTCTCGACGCCGGGAACGTTGGCCGCAACGGCCTGCAGCTCCCACTCCTCCTCGGCGGCGCGACTCACCTCCTCGGCCAGACCCTGGTACTCCTGGGTGGTGTGACCTGTGTACTCGTCGGATGAATAGTCATCGAGGTTGCGCGGGTTGAACGTCGACTCCCAATCGGCCAGATCCACAGCGTCCTCGGACGGCTCGGAATCTGCCGAATCGTCCGGATCGTCGGTTACCCCGGGCAAGGTGGGAATGGTGAAAACCTCGGCTCCATCACCCCGGTCCTGGTCCGATTCGGGCGGTCCGGGGCTCTTACCTTGATTTGGTGTCTGCTCGTCCAAACTCAAACCTCCAGAAGCTCTTCTTCTTTGTGGTTGAGCAGCCGATCGATGTTCTCCACATAACGGCCGGTGAGTCTCTGAAGCTCGTCTTCGCCACGGCGGATGTCGTCGTCGGAGATCTCGCCGTGGAGGGCCTCCATGTCGGTCTTGGAGTGCCGGCGGATGTTGCGCACCGCCACCCGAGCGTCCTCGGCCATGTTCCTGACGAGCTTGATCAGATCCTTGCGTCGCTCTTCGGTCAATGGGGGGAATGCGATGCGGATGACGTTCCCGTCGTTGGACGGGTTCAAACTCAGATCCGAGGATTGAAGCGCCTTTTCGATGTCGCTGACCGTCGACTTGTCGAAGGGTTGCACGACCAACATCCGGGGCTCGGGGACCGAAATCGACGCAAGCTGTTGCAAAGGGGTGGGTGAGCCGTAGTACTCGACTGTTATCCGTTGCAGAAGTTGGGGATTTGCCCGCCCGGTGCGAACCATCGAAAACTCCGAGGCCACATGCTCGATGGCTTGCTCCATTTTGTGCTCAGCCTCGCTCAAGAGGTCGCTGATCACTCTTCACTCCTCGTCAGTGGATCACGGTGCCGATCTTCTCGCCGCTCACCGCTTTGACGATGTTGCCAGGCGTGATCATGTCGAACACGACAATCGGCACCCCGTGCTCTTTGCACATGGTAACGGCGGTGGTGTCCATGACCCTGAGTTCACGTGAGATGAAGTCCATGTAGGACAGTTCCTCGATACGGGTTGCGTCGCTGTTGGTCTTGGGATCAGAGTCGTAGATTCCGTCCACCTTGCTCGCCTTGAGAAGGGCATCGGCGCCGACCTCGATTGCCCGGAGAGCAGCGGTGGTGTCGGTCGTGAAGAAGGGGTTCCCGGTCCCGGCGGCGAAGATGACCACCCGCCCCTTCTCGAGATGACGGATGGCACGGAGCCGGATATAGGGCTCGGCCAGCTCCTGCATGGTGATGGCGCTCTGCACCCTGGTGACGACGCCTGCCTTCTCCAGCGCGTCACGAAGAGCCAGGGCGTTGATGACAGTGGCCAGCATCCCCATGTAGTCGGCTGTGGCCGGGTCCATGCCCTTGGCCGCCTGGGACACGCCCCGGAAGATGTTCCCCCCGCCGACGACGATGGCTATCTCGACACCGGTGGAGTGTGCCTCGGCGGTCTCCTCGGCGACCCGGATCGCAGTTTGAGGATCAATGCCGTAGCCGATCTCAGGGTCGGCAAAAGCCTCGCCTGAGAGCTTGAGCACCACCCTCCTGACGGGAGGTTCGGACACTTCGCCTCCTACTCGCCCACGGCAACCCGGGCCACCCTGCGCACCGAGATGTTCTCACCCATCTTCGATCCGAGCTGACCCACCATGTCGCCTACGGTGCCGTCGAATTTTTCCGAGTTCACGAATTTCTGGTCGTAGAGCACGTTGTCGGCGTACCACGCCTCGATCTTGCCATCGACGATCTTCTCGATGACCTGCTCCGGCTTTCCTTCGGCCTGGGCCTGGCGCTCAAAGAGCTCACGCTCCTTCACCAGCGCGTCCCAGTCGACCTCGTCACGGGTGACCCAGGTCGGCCTGCCCCAGCTGACATGCATCGCGATCTCATCGGCCGCCTGCTTGAACTCGTCGCTCTTGGCCACGAAGTCGGTCTCGCATGCCAGTTCGACGAGGACACCCATAACGGGGCGGTCGTTCTGGATGTGGATGTAGATGCCGATGGTTCCCTGGTTGGCCTCGCGCTCGGCCCGTTTGGCCATCTTGGCCTGGCCCCGCTCCCGCAGCAGCTCGAACGCCTTGTCCATGTCTCCGTCGGCGTCGGTCAGTGCTTTCTTGGCGTCCATCATTCCGACACCGGCATCCAGTCGGAGCTTCTGGACGTCCTTCGCGCTGGTATCAGCCATCGGACAGCTGCTCCTGTGGCGCCTCCGCAGTCGGCTCGATCTCTCCCTGGGGCTCGGAGAAGGCCTCGGCCTCGTCCTCTGTGTCACCCTTGGCGACCTTGTTGGTCAGGTTGCGCCCTTCGATGGCGGCGTCGGCGATGGCACCGGAGATCAGGTCGGCGGCGCGGATGGCGTCGTCGTTGCCGGCGATGACGTAGTCGACGAGATCGGGGTCACTGTTGGAGTCGACCAGGGCGATCACCGGAAGCCCGAGACGTGACGCCTCGGTCACTGCCGTCGCCTCGGTGTTGACATCGACGATGAACACCGCGTCCGGTGTCTTCTGCAAGTCGACGACACCGCCCAGGTTCTGCTCGAGCTTGCCCAACTCGCGACGGAGCTTGAGACGCTCCTTCTTCGGCAGGGCATTGATCTCACCGCTGGCCTCAAGACGTCGCAACTCGCGCATGTAGAAGATCCGCTTCTGGATCGTCTGGAAGTTGGTCAGCATCCCGCCGAGCCAGCGATAGTTGACGTAGGGCATCCCCGACCTGGTGGCGTTCTCGGCCACGGCGGACTGGGCTTGCTTCTTGGTTCCCACGAAGAGGACTGTTCCTCCGCCCGCCACCAGGTCTCTGACGTAGTTGGCGGCATCGGCGACCTGCTCCACCGTCTGGCGAAGATCGATGATGTGGATCCCGTTGCGCTCCCCGTAGATGAAGGGCCGCATTTTGGGGTTCCATCGTCGGGTCTGGTGCCCGAAATGGACACCGGCCTCCAAGAGTTGCTTCATTGTGACTGCAGCCACAACTACTCCTTTCTGGTTTGTTCCTCCGCTTGCCGGCAGAACCCACTCGACTCTGCGAGTGACCCTCTTTCAGGACGCGCCCGACCAGTGAGGGTTTAACAAGCGTGCGTGATGGGCCGGATTGTACGAGCACCGACCCCGCTTGGGTAATCGTTTCCTACCCCAGCGAGCGCAGCGAGCGTTTCTCCCCCAGGAGCGAAGCGACGTTGGGGGAGG
>CAZRID010000139.1:0-8017 GCA_964600055.1 uncultured Acidimicrobiaceae bacterium | reverse complement strand
GGTCAACAACACCGTCAACTATCCGGCGGTCGGCGACGTCCCCACCGCGGTCGCCCAGATGAACCAGTCGACCGCCGCGGTCGCTACCAGCCTCAACCGGATCAGATGATGCCTGACTGTGTCGGCATCAACCTCGGCGGGACCGTCACCGATGCGGGGATCACCGGCGGGGTGGAATTGGATGGCAACCAGTACGCCATCATGGACTGGTCGAACCTGTGGGGCACCATCCCCATCCGCGGCCAGCATCTCCACATAGGGGGACGGGCCGGCCGGGTCCTGGTCGGTTCCCGCCTTCCCGACTGGCGGCTCCTAACCCTCAACCTCCGCTCGAAGCTCCGCAACGCCAGCGGCGGGTTCGACCCCAACGGAGAGGAAGACGGCGACACCTGTTCGCAGGTGATCGCCAACCTGATCGGCCTCACCGGGTTCTTCGGGGACAACTTCCCACTCGTCGTCGAATGGGTCCTACCCGACGGCAACTCGCTATATGTGGAAGGCTGGACCCTGCAATCCGGGCCGGTGATCGCCAACGGCCGCTACCGCGAGCTCTCCCAACCGCTGGAAGCTTCCTACCCCTACTGGCGGCAAGCCGTCCTCGAGTCCGACGTGATCTCAGGTGCGGACACGATCGACAATCCTGGCACCGCCGGGGTGTACGACGCCGAGTTGGTCTTCGCCGGTGACGGCACCTTCACCAATTCCACGACCGGTCAGGTATTGACCGTCTCGGGCTCCGGTGGGGCGGTGACGGTCCGTACTTGGGAGCACACCGTTGCCGAAGGTGGGCTAGACGCCGACGGGGTGCTGGCCGCCGACGGCTCAGAGTGGATACGGTTCGAGCCCGGAGTCAACTCAGTCATCTCGACAGTGTCGGTGACGGTGAACTGGCGGCCCGGTCACAAATGACCGACATCCGCCTCGAAGTTTGGGACCGGCCCGGAACAACCGGATTCGGACGCCGGATCGCCAAACTCGAAACGATCACCGACTCGGCCCGGCTGCAACCGGTCAACGGTATCGGCGAAGGCAAAGCCTCGGTACCCGACTCCTTCAGCCGGATCGACGAGGTGGTAAGGGTCGACCCTGCCACCCCGG
Source organism: uncultured Acidimicrobiaceae bacterium (assembly GCA_964600055.1). GTDB lineage: Bacteria > Actinomycetota > Acidimicrobiia > Spongiisociales > ZC4RG35 > JARDZU01. The sequence continues at coordinate 6,919 of CAZRID010000139.1, read as the reverse complement.
CCAACTATGTCCGTTCGATGATCCGCGCCTACCTCGACGGCCAGGTCTCGGGGACGGATGCTCCCTACGCCGAGTGGCTTCCCGACCAGGTGATCCCCCCCTCCGAATCGGAGACCGGCCGGTTCGAGGTTTCCGGGTTGGGCCGGGAGGCGATGATCCGCGACGCCGTGGTGGAACCGTGGGACTGGAACGGGGAAGCCGACTTCAGGTCGTCGTGGCCTGACTGGATATACGGGGGCCGTGACCTTCTCTCCCCGGTGCAGACCGTGTTCAAACCGCACATCTTCCATGTCTGGGTCGTTCCGACGGGTGGCGCCATATCGGGGACGTTGGATATCGGGGTTTCTAAGGACGGGTCGGCCTTCGAGCAGGCGACGGTCGCCTGGAACGCTGCCGCCGAGGGTGGGGCTGGTTCGGTTGAGGGCGAACTGGAAAGCCTCTCCTACGGGCTAGACGTAGAAGTGACGGGGTTCGGCACCGAGGCTAACCCGTGGGAAATTTCGATTCTGTCCCCGTCGGCTGTCCAATATCAGAACTCCCAATCGACCGGCGCCCTCGTCAATGCCGTCGCCCGTGGATCGTTGAAGCAGTTCGGCCGGCTGTTGCCGGTCGGGTGGGAACTGTCCAGGTTGGACAATACGAGCATCCCTCACGGTTGGGTGACCGATTTCCGGGCGTCGCTTGGAACCGGCTCCGATCCGGCGCTCCCGGCGGGCTGTCCGGTGTGGATCGTTTTCAACGGCACCGAACCGTGGACTCCGGGCGTGCAGACCATCCCCCTCAAGGTGATCCCCGGAGGGATTTACCAACTCCCGGACGACATGATCCTGCGGGCGTGGGGAGCGGGAGCGTTGGTCCGGGTGGTGGTGCGCGACCTCGACGAGAACGTCATGTTCGACATCAACGGCAACGACGCCTTTGAAGAGTTGAACCTGGTCGCCGACACCAACACGCCGATCACCGGCATCCCGGACATCATGATTCCCCAGGGCGTCTCTCAGATCATCGTCCGGGTGGGCCACATCGGTACCGGCGACCCGCCCACCATCTCCATCGCCTGCCCCGCCCTGATCGAAGGCTTCGAGGCGTCCACGGTCGGCAAGATGGTCGCCGACCTCTACACCGATTGGACTACCAACCACGCCGCCGACCCGTACCCCCTCTCCTACTGGGTGCACGGCGACGGCGGCTTTTACCTGGCGTTGGACTTCGACGCCGTCAACGACTCCGGTGGGAACCCCTGGCCCCGCCTGGAGAAGATGACGATCAAACGGGGGGAACGGTTCGACACCGTCCTCAACAAGATCATCAAGCTCGGCTACGAATGGCGGGTAGTCCCGGCTGCGACCGACGGCTACTGGCTGTTGCAGATCTTCGCGGTCAACACCATGACCACGGACTACTCGGCTGCAAAGACTCCGACCATCCGCGGAGGCCGCGATGTGACCCGCCGCCCCCTGCGGAGATGGCTGGCGAAGACCGGAGCGTTGATCGAAGGGGCCGACCAGTTCTTCTCCCACGCCGCCTCTACTGCCGCTCAGGCCGTTCTGGGAGTTTCCACCGAGTATGCGACCAGACCCGACTTTGAGGCGGAAGCGGCTGTGGTGGCGGCGGGTCAGCAGGTGGATGACCAGTTGCGGCGGACCCGGTCGCTCCTGGTCAACATCGCCGACGTCACCGACCTGGTAGGGCCTCCTCCCCCCGTTCCCGGCCGTGACTATGTCCCCGGCGACATCGTCCGCGTTATCGATCCGCCTGAGATCGTCGACGATCCCGAGCGGGTCTGGTCGATCCTCTACACCCGCACCGAAGAGGGGTTGTCCTGGGAGGTTCAACTCGGCAACCAGTCTTTCGCCGATTCAGGTGGCAGCGGGGCGAGCCCCGGAGCCGGAGCAGGCGCTGGTGGCGGCGGAGTGGCGACCACTGAAGGGGTCCGCTACCTCCTCGAGGAGCAGGAGCTGGTACGGGACCGTCCCCCACCGCCACCCGATCGGCCACCGGAGCCGGGATGCTGCCCGACCTGTATCGCCAATGTGGTCGGGTTTGTAGACGGCACCATGTCGTCGGGGTTTACCGCGCTCGCCTGGCTGATCGACAACGACCCTAATGGGATCATGGCCGAAGGGACCAGCGGACAGTTGAAGTTCGTCCAGCCGGGGATCTACACCGTGGACTTCGACTTCGAGATGCGCCACACCCTTTCCACCGCCGGAATTACCACCTGGCGTCTGCGGGCCACAGCCGCAGGGAATGACGCCGGGAACGCTTGGAAGGACAAGGCGGTATTCCGCCCGACGACGGGGGTGATCGTCGTACAGGATTTCTTCTCCTACAAGGCCAACCTGGCCGAGTCGGGCGGGGTCTGCAGCTTCGATTACGCCTTGCAGACGACTCTTTCCAGTGGGGTGGTCACGGCGAATACCGGGGTGCTGGTCCGGGCCGACCTGACTGTGATGCGCCACTCCGACGGGTGTGCCCGGATTCAGGGTTCAGGATGAGATACATAGCCCTGTCGGTGCGTCTCGACCGGTTTCGGAGACTGCAACGGCTCATTCCCACTGTGGAAAGGTTCGAAGGTGTAAGTGGTTGCGGGCCCCGCGACTACCGCCAGGACTGCATCCCTAAAAGCTACGACATCCTCTCCGACTGGGCAGTCGAACAGAAACTCGACAAGGGGACCATCGTCATGCAGGACGACGTGTGGCTTCCCCACGGCCCCGGATTCGACGCCTGGGTCGAAGAGTTCACCGAACCGCTGGTCGTCTTCGGTCGAACTGAGAACACCGGGATCGTGGTCCCGAAGGCCTTTTGTGCCACTCCCACGATATGGAAGCTGCTGGCCAAGAAATGGAATGGAAAGGGCCGGATCGGTCCGGCCTGGATGCCCACCGTCGAGAAGCACGGCCTCGTCCTCGACGTGACCCGACAATTGTGATTCCCCGGCTTATCCATAGGATTTGGGTTGGTGGGCCGCTACCCGAGGTCTTTCGGGAGTACGGCGAGACCTGGGCACGTCACCATCCCAAATGGGAAATGTTGCTGTGGCACGACGGGAATCTGCCCGTACTGAGAAACCAGGCGTTCTACGACAGGGCGACGGACTTCGCTCCACCAAAGCAGGTCGGCCAGTTCCGGGCTGATGTCCTCCGTTACGAACTGCTCTGGCAGTTCGGCGGAATGTACGTCGATGCTGATTTCGAGTGCTTGCGGTCAATCGAGCCCTTGATCAAAGATGCGGACTGTTTCGCTACCTGGGAATCGGAGCCGCGCCGTATCGCCAATGGTCTGATGGGGGCCACGCCTGGCCAACCTTTCATCGATGCGCTCATTCGTGGCCTCCCAAGGTCGATAACCAAACGTCGTGGTCAACGCCCGGTGCTATCGACCGGGCCGCAATATCTGACCGAGGCCTTCCGACGCACCCCGGGAGAACTTACGGTGCTGCCGTCGCGCTTCTTCTACCCCTACTCGTGGTCAGACGTTGGGACCGTGAAGTCTCTCCCACCTTGGCCCGCCGAATGTTACGCGGTGCACCATTGGAACAATCGGCGTCGGATGATGGGAGAGGGGGAAACGTGAGGACCGTGACGCTGCGACCGCATGGGCAAGTCGTGACCCTTGACATCGATGAGGAAGACCATATCGGCCGACTGATCACCAAGAGTCGTCAGTTCTACGAGCTGGACCTCCTCGAAGACGTAAGGACGAGGGTCAAACCTGGTGTCGCGGTGGACGTGGGAGCCCATATCGGCAACCACGCCCTGTGGTTCGACAAGGTCTGCAATCTCGACGTGACCGCTCTTGAGCCATACCCCCCAACGTTCGACCTTCTGACCCGCAACATCGAAGCCAACAAGGCGAACGTCCGACCGTTGAGGCTGGCAGCCGGGGTACGTAAACAAAACGGTTCCATCGTGCCACCGCGGCAGGGGAACAGCGGCACAACCCAGGTACGACCTGGCCGGGGTGACGTTCACATCTCCCCGCTGGACGACCTCGGGCTTGAAGATGTCACCTTGTTAAAGGTCGACGTCGAAGGGTCGGGGGTCGAAGTGCTGGCCGGTGCTCGCCGAATGATCGACCAGTACAAGCCCATCGTCTATGTAGAAGGCGACAGAGACGCCTGCCTGGCCGAATTGCCAGCGGGTTACTACTGCTTCGGTCGGTTCGCTCGAACTCCAACCTGGGGTTTCGCCTGGCATTCGCCGGTCAAGGTGAGCGTCTCGATCATGGCGCATCCGAAGAGGAAACGATTCGTACAAGAACTGCGGGCGCTTCTCGACGGACCGGCCCAAGTCATCTGGGACACGGCCAACGATAGGTGGGATACCGGCCGACGGGCACTCTTAGCCGGCCGCCCGGACGCCACTCACCACTTGGTCATCCAAGACGACGTGCTGCCCTGCCGTGAACTCCTGGCCACGTGCCACCGTCTGCTCCACTTCGTACCGGACGGGCACCCGGTCTCGCTCTTCATGGGAAAGTCCAGAACTACACCCCGACGTTTCGACATGGGGACCGTCTCCGGGGCCGCTAAGGATAAGGGCGCAAGGTTCGCCGTCTTCGAGGGTCCGTGGTGGGGTCAGGGAGTCATCATCCCAACTTCTGAGATTCCCGGAGTGGTCGCCTTCGGCGATACGCATTCGTATATCACGAATTACGATCACCGGATCGCCCATTACTTTGATGAGCGAGGCATCCCCTGCTATTACACGATGCCCTCACTGATAGAGCACCGTTACGGGCCGGACAATCCGTCTCTCCTAGACCACCACGGGCTTAATCGTCGCGCCGCCTGGTTTGTGGGAACCGACCAGGCAGCCGAGGATTTCGGTTGGGATCGGACAATAACGCCACGCGATTTGCCCTCTGGCTTACGGCGACGATTCCCACAGACCCCGACATATGCGAGCGCGTGATCAACCCGTGCTTCTGATCTCCCTGCCGTATTGGAAGTGCCAGCATCTGATCCGCCGAGCCGTCGATTCGATCCTCGGGCAAACGTTCAAAGACTTCACCCTCGTCGTCGTCAACGATGCCGACCCAGTCGGACCCTGGGAGGCCCTGGCCGACATCAAAGACTCCCGGCTGATTCGTTTCGACCTGGCCGAAAACCATGGCCGCTACTACGCCGATTCCGTGGTGCTCGCCGCTGCCAAGACCGACTGGTTCACGGTCCACGACGCCGACGACTGGTCGGCGTCGACCCGGCTGGAAACCCTTTGGGCTCACCGTGACGGTATGGAGGCCGTGACGGACGGGTGGATCCGCCACCACCTGTCGGGGAAGGTCAGCCGCATCACCCCCCTGGAGCGGCCCGGGTTGAAGATGGGGATCGGCTTGCAGCACATCGCCCACCAGCGGGGACTGTGGCAAGTCGATGGGCTGCGGAGGATCGGGGGGATGCACCCGGCGTTCCGCACCTCATGGGATACCGGGTTGATGCACTTCGCGTACCGCTTCCTCAACGTCGCCACGGTCGGCGCTCAGCTCTACCACCAGGAGAAACGTAAGGACGGCCTCACCGCCTCTCTCGCTTCCGGTACCGGCACGGAAGGCCGCATCGAAACTCAACGGCGCATCCTCGACATGTACCGCCGGGCCGACCGGGGCGAGGACCTTGCCGAGATCGTCGCATGGCCCACCGATCTGAGAGCCGGCATCGAGATAGACGCCGCCCGCCTGGCGCGTCTGCTCTAAAGCATTTCCACGCACCCCGCGCGGAATCGACCAAAGGAGAAAACCCATGCTCAAGAGGCTCGCTTTGCTGTGCCTCCTGGTGATCGGGCTGTTGCTGATCGCCACGGTGGCCATGGCCCAAGAGGCGCCGCCTGATGAGGCGGCAGCCGTCGACGTCGGAGAACAGGTTGGGGCCGCTGCCATCTTGGCCGCTATCCACTTCCTCTCTCAGCCGCTCGTCAAGATCGTGGACAGAGTCAAGAAGTGGTTCGGTATCACGCGAGGCGACTTGATCACCCTTGTCGCTGTGTTGCTCGGTGCAGGCCTCGCCTGGACATTGAACCTCGACCCTTTCCCTGCCCTCAATTCGCTGGTGCCGGAAGGTCTCATCCTGAGAAGCTTCCCGGCCGTCGTCGGGTACCTCGTGGCTGGAATCTGGATGGCATTCAGAGCCGGCTATCTCAACGATCAACAGGCCGCTCTCGATCGGGCGTCACTGACCGTGGCCCCGTTCGTCGTCGACCCTGACTGATGGCTCGCGCTTCGTGGCTGCCTGATGTTCTGAACGACGCCGGCTGTCGGGTCCTGACCGTAGAAGGTTGGGACTCGAGAGGCACGGACTCGAAGCTGAATCCGTTCCGGCCCGGTGGCGTCCTTGAGCATCACACAGCCACGAGCCGCAGGCTTTCCATCGCTGGCCTCCTGAGCCTGATCGTCAAGGGCCGTCCTGATCTTGCCGGTCCGCTGGCGCAGCTCGTGCCCAACCGCGACGGCCGGATCTATGTGGTGGCATCCGGCGTTGCCAATCACGCGGGCAAAGGCTCATGGAAGGGCCTGTCGTCGAATCGGGTGCTCATCGGCCTCGAAGGCGCCAACGAGGGCACCGGGCTGGAGACCTGGCCGAATGCCCAGCTCGATGTCATGGAACGGTCCACGGCCGCCATCTGCCGCTATCTGGAAATCGAAGCGGACAAGGTTGCCGGCCACAAGGAATACGCCTACCCGGCCGGCCGGAAGGTCGACCCCCGTGGTATCGACATGGCCCAATTTCGTAGCCGGATCGCCCAGCTTTTCGAGGAGGATGACATGGCACCAATCGTGAAACTTGGCGACGTCGGCCCTGACGTTGCCTTGTGGAAGAAGGCCCTCAACGTCGTCCACGCCAAGCAGGGTTGGGAAGACACCTACGGGATCAAACCGCTCGAGCCGGGCACCTGGTTCAGCCCGGAGATGGAAGCGA
>CAZRID010000138.1:0-8043 GCA_964600055.1 uncultured Acidimicrobiaceae bacterium | reverse complement strand
GGGATCTCGTCCTTGCGCCGGGGCCGCCTTCTCGGGACCAGGGAACGGATGCTCGAAGTGACCCTGGTCACCGGTGACGGCCGGATCGTCCGCGGTGGGGGCCGGGTGGTCAAGAATGTCACGGGCTACGACCTGCCTCGTCTGGTGGTGGGCGCCTTCGGGTCGCTCGGGGTCATCGCCAGCGTCTGTCTCAAGCTTTGGTCGACTCCGCCCGCCTCGGCAACGGTCACCATTGATGACCTCGACGCCGCCGACAGGGTGACCCGACCCCTCGCCGTCCTCGAGGAGGACGGGCTGAACCGCGTCTATCTCTGGGGGACCCACGAGGAGGTAGCTGCCAGCGGCACCCGACTCGGTGGTGAGGTGACCCAGGGTCATCAGTGGCCGTCGGACCCGTCTGGGCCATACCGGTGGTCGCTCCGTGTGCCACCTGCGAGGACGGTCGCAGCAATTGGCCGACTCCCGGCGGGATGGCGCTATCTCGCAGTGCACCGTGTCGGTGAGGTCAGGGCCGCCTCCGAGAGCCCGGATGAGGCTGCCGCTCTTCGGGAATGGGCCGAACAGAATGGCGGGGCTCTGGTCGTGGTCGATGCACCCGCCAGTGATCTGGACGCTCTCGATCCCTGGGGTGCCCTCCCGCCCGGTCTCGACATACAGCGCCGACTGATCGCCCAGTTCGATCCCGGCCGGATCATCAACCCTGGCCGGCTCCCCGGGGGCATCTGATGGGCTGGGTCACCCCCGAGCACCCGACGACGGACGAGCTCAACGCCTGTGTCCAGTGCGGCCTCTGCCTTCCGGTTTGCCCCACCTTCCGTCTGACCGGCAGGGAGACCGCTTCGCCGCGTGGACGGTTGCAAGCGATGAAGGCCGTGCACCAGGGTGTGTTCGAGGTCGACCATGCGTTCGAGGGGATCATCGACTTCTGCCTGGGCTGTCGGGCCTGTGAGCCGGTGTGCCCGGGGATGGTCCCCTACGGCCGGGCACTGGAGGGGACGAGGGCCGAGATAGTCGCCCAGCGCCCTTCACTCGGACATCGGCTCCGGTCATTCCTCCTCGGCTATGTCCTCGGCTCGAGAAAGTCGCTTCGACTCGGCAGCGGCGCACTCAGTGTGGCCCAAGCGACACGCCTGACGTCGGTCGCCCCGGCACGGCTCCGGAGACTGTCGGGTGGGATGCGGAAGTTGCGTGGGCGACCCAAGGCAACGGCGGGACACGTTGGAGGATCTGGCATGTCGGGCACCGTGGGCCTGCTTGCGGGATGCATCCAGGATCAATGGTTTCGCCCGGTCAACCACGCCGCCATCACTTTGCTGGAGATGGCTGGATACCGGGTCGAGGTGCCAATAGGCCAGACCTGTTGTGGGGCCCTCGCCGCCCACGACGGGAAGGCGAGCGAGGCCCGTGTCCTGGCGGATCGAAACGTCCCGATCTTCTCCGGATACGACCTGGTAGTCGTCACCTCCGCGGGCTGTTCGGCGCATGTGCGGGAGTACGGGCATTGGGCCGACCGTGGTGGGGATGTCGGCGCCAACACCCTCGATGTGACGGTTGCGGTGGCCCGGGCCATCGAGGCGGGTCTCCTTCCCAGGGTCGACGGTGACTCGGGAAGGGTGGCGATTCAGGACCCATGCCATCTACGTCATGCGCAACGGGTGACGGCCGAGCCAAGGGCGATCCTCGAGGCCGGCGGATACGAGGTGGTCGAGATCGACCCGGCGGGCATGTGTTGTGGCGCTGCCGGTCTCTACACGGTGCTTCAGCCGGAGGCGTCCCAGGAGCTCGGAAACCAAAAGGCGGAACAGATACGTTCCAGGGACGTGCGCAACGTCGCTTCGGCCAATCCCGGTTGTGAGATGCAGCTGCGAGCGGCTCTCGGACCCGGATATGACATCGCCCACCCGATCGAGTGGTACCTCCAGGCCGTCAAAGCGAGTGGCTTGATCGGTAACGTCGCCGCCGTGCAGGAGCCGAATTGAACGAAGGCATGGCGCGGGCCGACACACGTGGAACGTTGAAGCGCTATGCAATCCTGGCCTACGGGGCCTTTGGCACCATGTTCGACGTCGGGCTGATGGTGATCGGAAGCCTTCTGGTCGGATTGTCGGTATCCGTGCTGTTGGCGGGCTTCGGGATTGTCAATGTCGTGCAGGAGTTGTCTACCGGCGCCATGTTGGCCTCGGCCCTGGTCCTTGCGGTCATCGGGCTGTTCTGCCTCGGAGTTGCTTCCGAGGGCCCACTCGGTCGAGGTCGCCGTCTGGTCGGGTTCACGCTCTGGGAGGTGGGGATCGGGCGCACCCTTGCGGTCCTGGTCGTGGGACTGCTCGCCCTTTTCGCCTACGGGCTCATCGATGGTCTGCTCGAGGGACTCCCCCCACCCTTGGTGAAAGGTGCCGAAGGCGTGAGATCGGCCGGTGTCGCCGGGCTGACGGTCATGCCGCTGATCGGGGTTCCCCTTTCGGTGCTCGCCCGCTGGTATCCCAACGGGCCGTCCTGGCTGGAGTCGGCCGACGTACCGATCATGTTTGTGGTGTGGGCGATCGCCACCATGGTGATCATCAGCTGATCAAAGCCCCCTGGAATAGATCAACATCGGGTGCAGCTCGAACCCCTCTCGCTGCAATGTCTCCACCGCCCAGGGGGCGTCCGGGATCATCACCTCGATCACTTCTTCCTGCTCATATCGCAGATCACGAAGACCCTGGATCAGGAGGGGGGCTTCGGAGGGGGAGGTGGCGACCCACGGGACCGAAACTCCCTCGTCTCCCCTTTTGGCGATCACCCACCCACCCGGGCTCTGATAGAAGGCATGGTCGTTGACCGCATCCTCGAGGTCCTGTCGTGTGGTCTTTCTCCACCGCCACCGATCAGGGATGAGCTCCCGACCCGCCAACGCCAAGTCGCTCTGCGACCAGAACATCCATGCAGCGTCGGCGTCGACCGAGATCGCCGGTCGGAGACGTTGGCTTTGGCTCATCCGGGGCCCCTTAGTGGCTCCTGCGGTTGCGAACATCCAACGGCTGGTGAGCCGATACCCGACCTTGAGCACCTGTGATCGGGCGGCCTCGTTGTCCTCCCCGATGGCCAGTCTGGCGACCAGGGCGCCCCGGGCTCTGGCCCAATCCACACCGAAGTCGTTCATCGCCATTCCCATCCCGGAGCGGCGATGGTCTGAACGGACCCGGGCCCCACTCAGCCAGGCCTCTGTCGTAGAGAGCAGCTGTGTTCTGGAGAGGGCGACGGCCACGTCGTCGTCGTAGACACAGACGACCACCAGCGACGCGTCGTCCTCCAACCAACCAGGCAGGGCGTCGGGGACGTAGTCGCCCCAGGAGAACGTGTCCTGGGTCCAGGTAGCGATCGAGGGAACGTCCTCGGCCCGTGCGGGGCGGATGACGAACGTCATCGTCACATCCTGTCGGGCACTTCGATGCCTAGGAGGCCGAGAAGACGCTCGAGAGTGGCTAGGGCCCAAGTGGCTAGGGCGAGCCACGACGCCTGTCGATCCGGGTCGGGCTCGGAGAGGATGTGACATGCGTCGTAGAAGCGGTTGAATCGGCCGGCGACGGCGAAGGCATACTCGGCAATGTGATTCGGGGCCCTCAATGTTATCGCCCGCTGCACGACCTCGGGGAGGTGAAGCAGTTCGAGCATCAGCTCCCTCTCGGCGTCGACTGCTGGAGGGATCAGATCACCCGCCTTCAGTCCCTCCTGGCCGGCCCGCCGAAGGATCGACTTGATCCTCACGGCGGCGTATTGGAGATAGGGACCGGTCTTACCCTCGAATGAGCTGAATCGGTCCAGGTCGAAGATGTAGTCCGAGGCCCGGTTGTTGATCAGGTCGCCGAACTTGAGTGCGGCGACGCCGACGAGGGCGGCGATCCGTTCTCTCTCTTGCTCGGGGTAGTCCTCGGCGAGATGAGCCTCGTCGAGTCTCCGCCTCGCCGCTTGGGTCAGCATCTCGATCACGTCGGCGAGACGGACCACACCGCCCTCCCGGGTCTTGAAAGGCTTTCCGTCGGGGCCGTTCATGGTCCCGAACCAGATGTGCTCCAGCCTCGTCTCCGGCGGGACCATCCCCCCCTTGTGTGCTGCGCGGAACAGCTGTACGAAGTGGTCCGCCTGTCTCTTGTCGACCACATAGAGGACCAGGTCGGCTTGGAGTTCCTCGATCCGCATCTGGATCGTTGCCAGGTCGGTTGTGCTGTAGAGAAAGCCACCTGCCGATGACTCGAGGATCAGGGGTGGGAGGTCCCGGTTGTCCCCTTCCTCCTCGACCCGGACCACGAGTGCGCCTTTCGACTCCTCGGCGACGCCTGACTCCCGAAAGGCGGCAACCAGCGGAACGATGCGGTCATGGACGTCGGACTCTCCGTACCAGAGGTCGAAGTTGACCCCGAGGGCGGCGAAGTCCTCCCGCTGCGACGCTTCGGAGACCGCCTTCATGTGCCGCCACAGGGCCAGATATCCCGGGTCGCCCTGCTGAAGGCGAACCGTGGCGCCCCGGGCCAGGTCGGCGAACTCGTCTTCGGAGCGGGCGCGGTCGGAGGCTTCGGGATAGATCCGCTGCAGGTCGGCCAGAGTCACCGGCGACTCAGCCGGGTACCTGCCCGCTGCCGGGTCGAAGTAGGGGAGTTCGGGCTGCTCGCTCTCGATGAAGGCGATGAGCAGCCCCATCTGAAAGCCCCAGTCGCCAAAATGCGGGTCCCGGGTGACCTTGTGGCCGGCGAAGGTGAAGAGACGGGCGAGCGAGTCGCCGATGATGGTCGCCCGGAGATGCCCGACATGCATTGCCTTTGCGACGTTGGGACCGGCGTAGTCGACGATCACATTCTCCGGGTCGTCGGTAACCGGAAAGCCCAGATAGGGATCGCGTGCATCCTCCGCCGCCAGGCGGGCAATGGCCTCATCGGTCAGGTCGATGTTGATGAAACCGGGCCCGGCTACCTCCACCCTGGCGATGTCGGGATGCGATGAGATGTCCTTGGCCACCTCTTCGGCAATCTCCTGTGGCGGCCGCCCAGCCGTCTTGGCTGCGGCCATGGCCCCGTTGACCTGGAACTGGGCCAACTCGGGTCGTTGTGAGGGCACGGCCTCTCCCGTCTCGGCAGGCAGCCCGATCTTGGCGAAGGCCTCGCCGGCGATGGTGGAGAGATGACCGAGCAGCGACATTTCCTGGGGACCTTAGAAGTGCGTTCTACGTTCTACGTTTTACGTACTACGGGCTTGCCGGCTCAATACTTCGCCAGCTCCTGGGCCTTGAGCACGATGCCCTCGGGTGTTGGGTAGAGCTCGTTCTCGAGCGAGCCGGCGTAGGGCATGATCGGCACGTCGGGGAGGGCGTAGCGACGGACCGGTGCGTCGAGCCATTCGAAGGTCTTGTCGGCGATCTGGGCCGCGATCTCGGCGCCGTAGCCGACGAACTCGTTGTCCTCATGCACGATGAGGGCGCGGGAGGTCTTCTTGATCGACTCCTCGATCGTCGGCCAGTCGAGAGGCTTGAGGCTGCGCAGGTCGATCACCTCCGGGCTGATCCCCAGCTCTTCGAGGACGGGAACCGCCTCCATGGCGAAATGGGCCATCGCCCCGTAGGCGATGATGGTGAGATCCGTTCCCTGGTGACGTATTGCGGCCCGACCCAACGGCACCCGGTGCTCGCCTTCCGGGTAGGGGCCCTTGCCGAGACGGTAGAGCTTCTTCGGCTCGAGGAAGATCACCGGATCCGGGTCCTCTACCGCCGTGAACAGGAGTCCTTTGACATCGGCCGGTGTCGACGGGACCACCACCTTCAAGCCGGGGACGTGGGCGTAGAACGACTCGATCGACTGGGAGTGATACAGCGCCCCGTGAATGCCGGCCCCGTACGGGGTGCGCACCACAATCGGAACATTCCACCGGCCGTCGGATCGAAAGCTGATCCTCGCCGCCTCGGAGACCAGTTGGTCGAAGGCCGGGTGGATGTAGTCGGCGAACTGGATCTCAGGGATCACCTTGAACCCTGCTGCGGCCATTCCGATGGCGGCTCCGATGATCGAGGACTCCGCAATCGGAGTGTTGAAGCACCGCTTCGCCCCGAACCGCTCGGTCAGGTCCTGTGTGGCCTTGAACACCCCGCCCTTTCGCCGGGCCACGTCCTGACCGAAGAGAACCACGTCGTCGTGGGCCTCGAAGACCTCGTGGAGGGCCATGTTGATAGCCGTGATGAGATTCACCATCTCTCCAACCGGTGTCGGTTCCGGCTCGGTGAGAGCAGGGCCCGGTTCTATGACCCGGGCGTAGACTCGTGACGTCGGCTCATCCGGGGCGGGGGCGGCCTCCGCTGCTTCCACCGCTTTTGCAAGCACGTCGACCACCTCGGAGTCGAGAGCGTCCTCCTCGGCCTCGGTCAGCAGTCTGTTCTCGATCAGGTATTGGCGCACCCGGGCCACCGGGTCACGCTTGCGCCACGTCTCCACCTCTTCCCGGCTGCGGTAGAGGGTGTCGTTGTCATCTGAGGTGTGGGCGTAGTAGCGGTAAGTCTCAGCTTCGATCAGGGTCGGACCCCCGCCAGCTCGCGCTCTGGCCACGGCCTCCTTCATCACCTTAAAGACACGGAGCGTCCGGTTGCCGTCGACCTCGACTCCCGGGAATCCGTAGCTCGTGGCCCGCGCAGCGAGACTCCCGGCCACTTGCTCCTCGCTTGGCACAGAGATGGCGTAGTTGTTGTTCTCGATGACGAAGATGATCGGGAGCTTGTGTATGCCGGCCCAGTTCATCGCCTCGTGCCAGTCTCCCTCCGAGGTTGACCCTTCTCCCCCGTAGACGGCCACCACCGCGTCCTCACCTCTGGTCACGATCGCCTGGGCGATTCCGACCGCGTGCGGATACTGGGTCCCGATCACCGACGATTGGGTGAGAACCCTGAGCTCCGGGTCCGACCAATGACCCGGGAGTTGGCGGCCACCCGACATCGGGTCGGTTTTCTTGGCAAAGGCCCCGAGGAAGATGTCCTCCGGGGAGAACCCCCAGGCCAGGGCCACTCCCATGTCGCGGTAATAGGGGAGGACCCAGTCCCGTTCCCGGTCGAGGGCGAATGCCGACGCCACCTGGACCGCCTCATGACCGGAGGAGCCGACCACGAAAGGAGCCCGTCCCTGGCGTTGCAGGGCGAACATCCGGTCGTCGACACGCCTGGCCATGAGCATCATGCGATACATCTCGACCATCTGGTCGTCGGTCAGGCCCAGCTCCCCATGGTGCAGATTCCTGTCGAAGTCCATGCCATAGGAACGATCCTTCAATTCCGATCGTCTCCGCTTCTCCGGAATCGCCGCAGATCGCCTATGTCCCTGATCCGGTTCTCGGCCACCTTCACCGCCGCCTCGTTCGGGTTGCTCGCTTCGGCTTTGGACATCTCGAGAATTGTCTTGGTTGCCTGGAATATCCCGTCCACCCGGTGCAGTGCCCTCATCTTCGAGTAGCCGAGGAGTTCGTCGTAGACGTTGATCAGCCCTCCGGCGTTCACGACGAAATCGGGGGCATAGATGATGTCTCGCTGCGCGATCCGGTCGGCGTCCTCATCGGTGGCGAGTTGGTTGTTGGCACTGCCCACGATTGCCTGGCAATTCAGTTCGGGGATGACCTTCTCGTTGAGACCGGCCCCGAGGGCGCATGGTGAGTAGAAGTCACAGTCGACCGTGTGGATGTCGTCGGGGTCGACGCTCTTCACGCCATAGTTGTCCACCGCTGTTTTGATCGCCGACTCGTAGGCATCTGAGACGATGACCTCGGCGCGGGCCTCAACCAGGAGCTGGACGAAGGCGGAGCCGACCTTGCCCACCCCCTGGACGGCGAACCTGCGCCCGGCGAGATCGGCGTCGCCCCAGATGAACTCGGCAACGGCTCTCGCTGCGTTGAACAGGCCACGGGCGGTCACCGGAGACGGGTCACCCGCCCCGCCCTCAGCCACGGAGCCGCCCAGAGCCCACCGGGTCTCACGACGTATGAGGTCGATGTCGGTGGTGGTGGTGCCGACGTCCTCGGCGGTGATGTAGCGGCCCCGGA
>CAZRID010000137.1:0-8230 GCA_964600055.1 uncultured Acidimicrobiaceae bacterium | reverse complement strand
GGCGCCAGCCGGGAGGGGGGAATCCGTTTCTCCCCCCGCAGGGGGGAGTACCCCGAAGGGGGGAGGGGGGATTCTTGGCCTCCACTACAACGCGGCTACGGCCACTCCCACGATCGCCGCGCCCAAGGTCACGATTGAGCCAAACGAGGCGAGAAGCACCGTCCTGGTCTGCGCTCGTAACTCCGAGTTGAATCGATCAGACATCTCGCGCAAGGCGCTGTGAAAGTCAATCATCCCCTGTTCAAAGCGATCCATCCGCTGTTCGAGGCGATCCATCCGCTGTTCGAGGCGATCCATCCGCTGTTCGAGACGATCCATCCGCTGTTCGAGAGGATCGAAGCGAAGCGTGAGTCTTCCTTCGACCTCGTTGAGATCGACTGCGGTGGCGGGCACGGAACCGGGGAGATATGACATGAGCGTGGCGGCTGAGGCGTCGCCGAGCACCTCCACCAATCGAGAATACAAGGTTGTCCGGGCTTCGAGACTCACAACTCGATCATGTCGGCACACTGCGGACTTGTCCATAGGTTTGTCGCAGCTGTCCCCTCACAAGGGGCATCTGAAGAAACCCCCTCCGGCCCTGGCGGGCCACCTCCCCCTTCGGGGGAGGAAACGTCGCCTCTGTTTCTCCGCCCGTAGGGGGGAGTCCGGCGCAGCCGGGAGGGGGGTTCTGTTTCTCCCCCCGTGGGGGGAGAAACGGCGCAGCCGGGAAGGGGGTTTCTAGACCCGGTAGACCTCGACCATGGTCTTGTTTCTCGAGCCGCGGCGGCGGCCGAAGATGAAGGCGGCCAGGATCAGAACGGCGACGACTACCCCTGCGATCACGGCCGTGTCCTTGGCCGACTCCTTGGTCTCATTGACGGCCGAGACGATCTGGTTCGCCTTGGCCTCGATGTCCTCTCTAGTGATCGTCACTTTGCATCCTCCAAGCCACCAGCCCCGCACCACCTGCGGCGGCCAGCGCGGTCAGGAACCTTGCCAGCACAACCCACCATTCCCCAAACGGAAGCCACATCTTCAAGCCGTAATAGAGAGCGAGGACCAGAAAGAATGACCCGAAAGCGACGGCCATCGCCCCGCCGATGCTCATCCCTGCGGCCTTGCCGAGACGTTTAGCCGGTTCGAGCGTCTCCTGACGCAGGTACTCCCGCGACATATCGATCAGCTCGGTCGTCAGTTGTGGGATCTCGTGTGGCTCGGCCATCGAAACCAGGCTAACAAGAGGTGGACACCTTGCCACCCGCCGTTATGGTGCGTAGCCGTGAGCCTCGTCAAGTCGTTGGCGACATTGGGACCCAGATATCTGGCCTTGTGGGTCGGCCAAACAGTGAGCCAGTTTGGGACCTATATCGCCTTTCTGACCCTGCCCCTCCTCGTGCGCGACATCCAACAGGCCACTACGGGCGACTTCCGCACCCTCGACTTCGCTTTCACCTACGCCCTGGAGACGGCTCCTACCCTCTTCGCCGGGCTCGTGGCAGGCGTCCTGCTCGATCGGTGGCACCTGCGTCCAGTGATGATCGCCACCGACCTGCTTCGAGCGAGCGCCTTCTTCTATCTGGCCGCTGGCTACGGCTCATACGGCATCGAGACGGTGTTTTTGGTCGCTTTCCTGGTCGGGTCCATGACCACACTCTTCGACGGGGCCCTCTACACGATGATCCCGTCCCTCGTTGGCCGGAGACGGTTGGCGGATGCGAACAGCTTCGTTGCGGCCAGCCAACAGGCAAATTTCGCCTTGGGCGTAGGGGCAGCCGGGGTGTTGGCCCTTGCCACCGGGGGTCCCCAGCTCGGTCTGTTCGTCAACGGCGCCACCTTCGTCATCTCTGCGATCTGTCTCTACTGGGTGGGCCGGGTCGACACCCACCGTCCCAGGACCGAGGAGCGAGCACCGTTTCTCACCGAGGCGGCTGACGGGATTCGCTACATCTGGTCGGAGCCGAGATTGCGAATCACCACCATTGCCTCCGCCGTGCCCAACTTCGTGATGGGATTCATCGAGGCTGCATTCGTCGTGGTCTTCCCCATCGTCATCGGCGCTTCAAACGAAGGACAGGTCGCGATCCTGGTCGTCGCCATGGGAGTGGGCGGGATTATCGGGGCCTTATTGGCCCCACGCGTGGTGACGGCTCTCGGGCTGGGCAGGACTCTCACCGTGGGCATGACCATCGCCGGCCTCCTCCTACTCGCCTTCATGTTCACCAGCTATGGGGTGCTGGCGCTCGCACTCAACGTGGGGTGGATGTTCGGGGTCTCGCTCATCAACGTACCGCTTGCCACGATTCGTCAGAACTACGCCAAAGACAGCATGTTGGGACGGGTGATCTCGGTCAGCCGGGCCATCGGGTGGGCCACGCTCCCCATCGGAGCCCTAATCGGTGGATGGTTGGCCGACACGGAGGAGACCCTCATCGTGGTCGCCAGGACTTTCCCGATCCTCTTGGTGCTGACTGCCGTTTGGCTATACACCACGGTTGTGTGGTCCGACACCTTCGGGCCCTACTTCGAGGGCAGACACACCAAAGGGCGTGAACAAGCCGCCGAGGCCTGATCCTTTTGGCGGTAAAGTTCACGGCGATGGAACCGCTACATCTGACCCCGGACGAGTTGAACGCCGGTCTCGACCGGATCATGGAGGCGCCCCAGGACGGCGGCCCGGTGGGGATGTTGATCGTCCGCCCCACCGATGACGAGAGATCGACGCCGGAGAGCGTCGAGGTGAGCGCGGCCCTCGGGGTGCATGGTGATCATTGGTCGACCGGCCCATACCGAGATGAGCCCGACACCCAGATAACCATCATGAGCTCGAGGGTTCTCGACCTGGTCTCCGGCGGGCGGGAGCGCTGGTCCTTGGCCGGGGACAACATCATCGCCGATCTCGACCTCAGTCATGTCAACCTGGTCCCCGGTCAGAAGCTGGAGGCCGGGTCGGCAATCCTCGAGATCACCGAGATTCCGCACACCGGCTGCAACAAGTTCTCATCCAGATTCGGCGCCGATGCCCTGCGCTTCGTGAACGTTGGCCGGGGCAAGAAGCTCCGAATGCGGGGCACCTATGCCCGGGTCGTGCAGCCCGGGACCATCTCGGTCGGAGACCAGATCAACAAACTCTGATTCACGGACCCTATGGAGCGGCGATCGCCATGGCCGGGCCGTCGGAGGTACACGTGACCCTCTCCCCGTTTTCGTCCGGAGGCCAAAGGCCGGTCAGCTTGAACTGAACCGAGAGGCCACCCTTCCGCTCGCCTCGCGCAGCCCCACTCGCCGGGTCGACCATCGAACGCTGGAAGCAATCGCGTCATATCTGCTGCGCCACGCCACGCTCATGGCCAGCGATATGGCGGCAGGTCTCGCTCTGCTCGGCCCGGGGCCGAGCGTTAGGCTTGGGCCGCACACGGCTGGACTTGCGCTACTTCTTGGACGCTTGACTGCTTCGGGACGACGCCAGTGCGGGGAAGCCATGGCGGCGTCGCACCAGCATCCATACCATAGGTGCGAAGATGGCGACCAGGATCAGGACGATGCCGGTGGCCGTGTTCGAGACATCGAGAAGCTTGAGGGAAGAGGCCAGCAGGACGAAGGCGAGCGCCCGTCGCACCAGACCTCCGGGTGATCGGGAGGACAGTTGGGCCCCGATCCACACGCCGGGAATGGCGCCCAACAGCACCGACGTGGTCAGCTCCATCTGGAAGTCGCCGAAAAGCAGATGCCCGAGGGCGGCGGCAGCCACGAGCGGGACGGCCTGGACCAGATCGGTGCCCACGAGCTCGCTGGCCTTGAGGGTCGGGTACAGGCCCATGAGCGCGATGATGATCAGCGACCCCGACCCAACCGAGGTCAAGCCGACGACGATGCCCCCGAGAGCGCCGACCACGACCGTGGGAAGGATGCGGAGAGTGAGGGTCGGGCGATCCTGGGGTAGCGGCTCACCGCGTCCGTCGCGACGGCGGGCGCGCTCTAGAAGGCGCAGGTAGGCGCGCGCTATCAGTCCGGCAGCCGCCACCAAGAGGGCGACGCCGAGGGCGGTGCGGATGACGTTCTGCACTTCCTCCCCGGTACCGAGCGACCGGGCAATCATGGCGCCGCTAAACGCGCCTGGGACGGAGCCGAGGCAGAGCCATTTGACCAGGCCGAGATGCACCGTGCCCCGCCGCAGGTGGACGATCGAGCCCACCGGCTTCATAATGGCGCTCGCCACGAGGTCGGAGGAGACGGCGGTCAACGGCGGGATATTGAAGAACAGCACGAGCACCGGCGTCATCAGCGCGCCGCCACCCATACCGGTGAGGCCGACGACGATGCCGATGCCGAACGAGGCGATAGCGAGCAGCGGATCGATGTTCACGGATCCTCGTGAGGACCTCTGGTCTGGCCGTCGGCCAACAGACGTCGCACTATGTGTCCGCCCAAGAGCCAGACACTCTCGTAACGAGAATTCTCACCGACCCACACCCTCCTGCCTCCGACGATCGTATCAGTCGGCTAGGTGGCGTAAGGCCAGAAGATCGGCAGGAACTCGCCTGAAACCACGGATCGAGTGTTCTTCCGGCGCAAGCTGATGGCAGCACGGTAGGTGTCACTCCGCCCGCCGAGCCCGGAGCGGTCCGCCTACTTGGCGGACACCCGAGTGCCCGAGCCATCTCCGCCAAGTGCAAACACGGCGTTGACAAGTGCTCTGGTCGACTCTTCGGATGTTTCTCGAGCCGAGTCGAGACGCAACCCAGGGTCTACGGGTGCCTCATACCGCGAGTCGAGACCGGTCATGTTGATCGTCTCGCCGTTCCGCGCCCTGGCATACAGCCCTTTCGGGTCTCTCTGTTCGCACACCTCCAGTGGTGCATCAACGAACACTTCCAGGTAGGACAGGCCCTTTCGCTCATGCTCCATCTTCACCCGATCCCGGTCAACTGCGAATGGGGCTATCACCGCCACGAGTACGACGAGACCGGCATCTGCCATTAACTGAGCGACCGACGACACGCGTCGAACGTTTTCGGTTCGATCGATCTCAGAAAATCCAAGGTCGGCGTTGAGTCCGCGGCGCAGATTGTCACCGTCGAGCACGTAGGCGGCGCGACCACGAGCAATGAACTCGACTTCCGCCGCTCGGGCGATGGTCGACTTGCCGCTTCCGGACAAGCCTGTGAGCCAAACCGTCGCCCCGGGCCCGCCAGTCGCTTTGGCTCGGTCCTCAGTCGTCACGTTGGCGGGATGCCACACGACGTTCTCGCTCAAGACGCCTCGCCCGTTATCATTCCCCCTCCTACCGTCTCGTTGGACCCTTCATCCACGAGGATGAACGACCCAGTGGTGCGATTTCGCCGGTACTCATCGAAGAAGAACGGGGTCGTGGTCCGTAGCCGGACTCTGCCGATCTCATTGAGGCTCAGGTTTTCGGCCGTTTCATCTCGATGGAGCGTGTTCACGTCGATCCGATACTGCAGCTCGTTGACCAAGGCCCGGCCCCAGCGGGTTGTGTGCTTGATGGCGTACTTGGCTCCCTCGGCCATAGGCCTTCCTTCTGACATCCAGCACACCATGGCGTCTATGTCCTGTGAGGCATGAGGCTGGTTGTGTGGGCGACAGATCATGTCCCCCCGGGAGATGTCGATGTCATCCTCGAGCGTCAGCGTTACCGACTTTGGCGGAGCGGCTTGGTCGAGGAGGCCATCTTGGGTTTCGATCGTCTTGATCTTGGTGGAGAATCCGCTGGGTAGGACGGTCACCTCGTCGCCCACTTTCATCAGACCACCGGCCACCGTGCCTGCGTAGCCCCGATAGTCCGGGTGGTCGCTTCGGTGGGGCCGGATCACATACTGAACCGGGAAGCGAACGTCGATCATGTTTTGGTCGCTTCCGACGTGTATCTCCTCCAGAAGAGTCAACACAGTGGGTCCCCGGTACCAGGACATGTTCTGCGAGGGGTTGACCACGTTATCCCCCACGAGAGCCGAGACGGGCACGAACCTGAGATCGTGGATATCCAATCTCGTTGCGAACTCGCGAAACTCGTCGACCACTTCGTTATATCGGCCCTCGGACCAGCCGACCAGGTCCATCTTGTTGACACAGAGGACGAGGTGGGGAACCCCCAGTAACGAGGCGAGAAACGAGTGTCTCTTGGTCTGCTCGAGGACCCCGTTGCGCACGTCGACCAAGATCAGAGCCACGTTCGCGGTAGATGAGCCGGTCACCATGTTCCGGGTGTACTGGACATGACCGGGGGTGTCGGCCAGGACGAACTTCCGCTTTGGGGTCGAGAAGTAGCGATATGCCACGTCGATGGTGATGCCCTGCTCACGCTCAGCTCGAAGGCCATCGGTCAGAAGCGAGAGGTCGACGTAGTCGGTCCCGCGCTTGCGGCTGGCAGCCTCCACTGCTTCGAGCTGATCTTGGAGAATCTGCTTCGAGTCGTAGAGCAAACGTCCGATGAGCGTGCTCTTGCCGTCATCCACCGATCCGGTGGTGGCCAGGCGGACAAGCTCTGACATCAGAAATACCCCTCGCGTTTGCGGTCCTCCATGGCGGCCTCGGCCGTCTGATCGTCGGCCCGACTTGCCCCGCGCTCGGTGACCCTCGTGATGATCAGCTCGTCGATGATCTCCTCAGCGGTTGATGCGTGAGACTCGATGGCCCCGGTGCACGTCATGTCACCGACCGTTCTGAAGCGGACCGCAGCTTCGAAGGCCCGCTCCCCGTCTATTGGAGCCAGGTATGGGGACTCGGCCATCAGCATTCCGTCCCGCTCGAACACGCGCCTCCGATGCGAGAAGTAGACGGAAGGGAGGTCGATTCCGTTGTCCCTGATGTACTGCCAGACATCCATCTCGGTCCAATTCGAGATTGGAAAAGCTCGGATGTGCTCACCGAAGTGGTGCCGAGCGTTGTAGAGACTCCACAGTTCAGGCCGCTGGTTCTTGGGATCCCACTGTCCGAACTGGTCCCGGAATGAGAAAACCCTCTCTTTTGCGCGGGCCTTTTCCTCGTCTCGCCGCGCCCCACCAAACACCATGTCGAATCGGTGCTTGTCGATGGCGGTGAGCAAGGACTCGGTCTGAAGACGATTCCGGGAGGCCCGATGTCCGATCTCCTCGGCCACTCGCCCTTGGTCTATGGCCTCCTGGACAGAGGCCACTATGAGGTCGGCCTCGAGTTCCCGAATCGTAAGATCTCGAAATTCGATGACCTCGTCGAAGTTGTGGCCGGTGTCGATGTGCATGACCGGAAAAGGGAGACGAGCCGGCCAGAACGCTTTGGCGGCGAGTCGAAGGACGAGAGCAGAGTCCTTGCCGCCCGAGAACAGAAGCACCGGATTCTCCGACTCAGAGACGGCCTCCCTGATGATGTGGATGGACTCCGATTCGAGCAGGTGGATGTGGTTCGATTGGCTTGAGGACACCCAGTAAGCATAAATCCGTAGCCAGCGACGTGTGCTGTGGTCGACTGTCAGGGTTGGCTCACGGTCGGTTTGTCATTGATAGCTCCGAATGTCCACGTTCGGTGCTGACGTTGGTAGGTGAAGGACCACCGCGATAGTGAGTCGTCAGCGATCAAGCGGCTTCCGCTAGATTCGTGCTTCTGTCGAGGCCCACTATCGGTCCGCCTCCCTCGCGGATCCTCGAAGAGGAGGTGTCCGACGAGAAGGTTCGAGGCTTCGGGATGTTTTGAACTGTCACCCACGCGGACTTGAACTACGGACCTCAATTTGAGGGATGCGCACCAACGGGGCCGCGCCATGGGCCCTCGGCAACGAATGTCACCAGACGAGAAGTTGTATCGACTCTCCCGTGCGAGGCGACCGTTACAGCCGAAGGCCGGGAGGAGGCAGGGTGCTGGTCGGCTCAGGACTCAGCCGCTCCACGGTGCAGCGAGCGACCCGTATCCCTCCACGTTGTTGAGGTGGTCCCACATCTTGTCCCGCCCCGTAGGCGACGAAGTTCTCCTCATAGACCCGGGCGATCACCGGACGCAGCTCGGCGTCACGGACCGCCCGCGGCGACGGTGGACGGGTCTTGGCGGCGTGGTAGGTGGATGGGGCTATGCCAAGAGTCTTAGCGATCGGCTCGATACCCCACCGCAGCCGTCCGCTGCGCCGGTCCTTGTGCTCGTCGATGAACCGGATCACTTCTTCGATCGGTCGTCGAGCTCCGCCCCGAAGAAAGACGCTGCCGCCTTCAGAATGTCGTTCGCCCGGCGCAGCTCCGCGTTCTCACGCTTCAACCGCTTCAAC
>CAZRID010000136.1:0-8247 GCA_964600055.1 uncultured Acidimicrobiaceae bacterium | reverse complement strand
GGAAAGGTCGACATGCTCGACCTCATCCAGGAGGGCAACCTCGGTTTGATCACCGCGGTCGAGAAATTCGACTGGCGCAAGGGTTTCAAGTTCTCGACCTACGCGACCTGGTGGATCCGTCAGGCGATGCAGCGTGCTCTGGCCAATCTCGGAGACTCGATCCGCATCCCCGCCGGTGTGTTCGACATTGTTCCTGCGGTCCGGGCGGCGGCGGAGGAGCTCCGGACCAAGCTCGGGCGCCAGGCCACGGCCGAGGAGATTTCCGAGCAGACCGGTATCCCGTCGAGAGACGTCGAGAAGGCGCTCTCGGTGGCAACCACGGTCGCTCTCGAGACCCCGATTGGTGAAGACGGGATGGCTTTGGGTGACCTTTTGGCTGATCACGAAGCTCTCGATCCCGGTGTCGAGGTGGAGCAGAAGATGGTCGATGATGCGCTCCGAACCAGCCTGGCCGCACTGCCGGAGACGCATCGCCGAGTGCTCGAGCTTCGGTTTGGGCTCGCTGGCGGGCCACCGGCGGTTTTCGGCCACATTGCCGAGGTCACCGGGCTTGCCGAACAGGAAGTGCGCGACCTCATCGCCGAGGCCCTCCGTGTCCTCGGCAACCAGCTCGCGCCCGTCGAAGACATGCGCGCCGCCTGACGACGAGCGGAGGGTTGTTTTCTCCCGCAAATTGGGTTGCACAGGTCCGTATATGACCCCGTATATGAGCCCGCACCGTCCCAATTAGCGGAGGGCTGTCTCCTCAGTTTCCATTTCGACCGCATCCGGTCGCACCTCTGGCGACGGCCTCTTTTTAGGGGCGGGGGAGACCCTCTCATCTACCTCGATGACTCTGAACTCTGGTCCCATGTCCATGTGTCCTGACTCTCTTTCCATTGGTTGAGATACCGATCCGACTCTCCGACTCCCGGGACACCTGACACACCCGATGTGGCCAATGCGGCCTTCGGGTCGTCGAACAGGGACGAGAGCAGCGCCGGGTCGTCGGTCTCGAGGTGGTAGGCGCCTTGACGGGCGGTCATGACGACGGCTGTCGCGTTGGCGCCGCGATAGCCATGTTGGTGCTCGACGACCTTCCCGGTGAGCGCCACAACCCCGAACGCAAAGCCGTCGACATCTCCGACACCTAGCTCTCGATGGAGCGTGTCGAGGTCCTTGGTTGCGTAGATCCCACACGCCGGCGGCCCACAGTGGCGGATGGAGTGGGGGACGTCTTCGCCGTCCACCCGGTTGAGGCAACTACTGGTCATGGTCGGCCGCGGCCACAGAACCTTGGCCCCGAGGAGGCCAGTCTCCTTGATGGCCCACAAGCGGAAGCCAAGGATCGGAGTCGGTGACCAACCTTCCCGCTGTTCTCTCCGAACACGATCAAGGACCTCATCCACCAGCATCGCTCCGACCCGAAGGCTCCCTGTGATCTCGCTCTCCACGGCTTTGAGCTCGCGTCGGGTCTCAGCGAGTTGGCGTTCCAGATCATCGAATAGATGCCACAGCGCCGACGCTCTCGCTCTTCGTCGGGAGACTGCCCTCGGCAGACTGCGGACTTGGACGAGCTCTTCCTCTATGTCATATCGCTGGCGATAGGTCTCGAGATCGCGCCACGGATCGGATTCGAGCGCCTCCAACCGTTCCACGCCGAGGAGCGTAGGGCATCGAACGTGTGTTCGCCAGTAGACTCCATCCGTGGTTCCAGTGTCGCCTTAGCCTGGGTCAGGGGCGAGACATCAGGTCACGATCGACGACGTGCGGAAGCTGGCATTGAGTCTGCCGCGCACTGAGGAGGCGCTCGTCCACGACAGGGTCAAGTTCCGGGTCGGTCGGATCGTCTATCTGGCGGCGTCGCGTGACGAGACGCTGTTGGGTTTCGGCTTTCCGAAGGACGAGCGCGAGGCGCTGGTGGCATCCGAGCCGGACAAGTTCCTCATGCCACGGCAGTCTGATCTGCGTTACAACTGGGTCGTTGTCAACCTCGCCGAGATCGACGCCCTGGAGATGCGGGAGATCGTGACCGAAGCCTGGCGGATGGTGGTGCCGAAGTTCCTGGCGGAGAGCATCCCGCCCGGTGGTGCGACCTGACCGCGGCACCATAACTCCACCCTCTCTCGGGAGAGCACGGCCTACGATCGGCCGATGGCGCATACAGCCAACCAGGCTGTAGAGCTACGCCCACCAGCCGAGGGGAGGGTGCGGGCGTTCGTCTGGCTGTTCCACATGGCCTTGCCGCTTCTCGCGCTGTGGCTGTTGTTGGCCCGTCCCGAGCTCGATCTTCGTTGGGAACATCACCCCGGCCATTTCTGGCTGGTACTCGCGGTGGCTGCGGTCAACGTGCTGCTCGCCATGTGGGTTCAGGGCGCTGCCCGGGCTCGCAACGACGCCCGGCTCATCCTCGTTGCCTATGCCTTCACCCTTGCCGCCGGGTTTCTCCTACTACACGCCTTGGCCACGCCCGGTGTCGTGGTGGCAGGGTCCAATGGCGGGTTCGAGATCGCAACTCCCGTCGGGCTTGCTCTGGCCTCGGTGTTCTTTGCGGCCGCGTCGTTGGAAATCTCGCCGGCCCGAGCTGCCAGCATCGTCAGGAATGAGCCGATCACCAGGATCGTCCTGCTCACGATCATGGTCGTGTGGGCAGTGGTCTCCCTTGCTGAGCTTCCCCCGCTCGCCGAGCCACTGGCTGAGCGAGCCGTCGGCCCACTCGGCTGGATGGCCGCAATCGCAATCGCCGCGTACATGTTTTCCGCCGGCCGGTTCCTGGCCACCCAACGCCGCCGCCCATCGGTGATGCTGGTGGCTCTTATCACCGCAGGCAACCTGCTCGCCGAAGCGCTGGGGACCACGGTGTGGGCCCGCTCCTGGCAGCTTTCGTGGTGGTTGTGGCACGTCCTGATGGCGGCTGCCTTCGGGTTCGTCGCCTATTCGGCCTATGTCCAGTACCGGCGGGAGGGCTCCTCGGTGGGGATATTCGACGGGATCGCTTCCCGTCAAACGGTGGCTGCGGTGCGTGAGGAGTACGGCGGCGCCCTCGAGGCACTCACATCGACACTTCAGCGATCGGCCCAGACCGGGCTCAGCGAAGACGAGCTGGAGCTGATAACGGCCGGTCTTCGCTCCCGATTCTCGTTGACAGAAGGGCAGACCGAGGTCCTGGCCAGGGCCGCCAGCGCCCTGGCCACCGAGCGTGAACAGACTAGACGTCTCGATGCTCTGGCCCGGGTCGGCACCGAAGCCAGGATCGAACAGGGTGAGGAGGGCATGTTCGATCTCATTGTCAGGTTGGTGGCCGAGCCCTTTGCCCCCGACGTGATGCGCATCGGTTTGCCGGGAGAGAGCGGGATGACCTTCCCCGAGCGTTACCTGACCGGGACCTGGCCCGATGAAGGCGACCGCCACACCGTCCCGGTCAACGTCGGTTCGGAGCGGGCCGCCGTGCTGGCGTTCGCCCGTCCCGGGGGGCGGTTCGAGCCTCGAGATGTGGCGATAATGGAAACTCTCGCCGCCGAATTGGCGATCGCCCTCGATAACGTCAGGTTGTACGCCCAGCTCGACATGCTCTTCGGACGGTACCTTTCCCCGGACGTCGCCGACACGTTGCGTCGCGACCCGTCGCAATCCGAGCTGGGAGGCTCGGTGGTGGTTCTGACAGCACTCTTCGCCGATCTGCGCGGCTTCACCTCCTTCTCGGAGCGATCCGTGCCCGAAGAAGTCGTGACCACGCTGAACCGGTATTTCGGGAGGGCTGTTCCCATCATCCTTCGCAATGGCGGGACAATCGTTCAATTTCTCGGTGACGCTCTGTTGGCAGTTTTCGACGCCCCGACGCCGAGGCCCGACCATGCCTTCCGAGCCGCCAAAGCCGCTCTGGCGCTGCAGGCAGCCATCTCAGCCGAAGCTTCCTCTCACCCGGACTGGCCCCGTTTTCGAATCGGGATCAACACGGGCCCGGCGCTGGTCGGGAACATCGGTAGCGACCAGTTCCGCAGCTTCAACGTGGTTGGCGACGCGGTCAACATCGCCTCGCGGCTTCAGACGTCGGCGGAGCCCGGTGCCGTGGTCATCGGTGATGCAACCCGGCGAGCCATTGCCACTCGGGCCCAGGTGACACCGCTCGGCTCACTCGAGCTCAAGGGCAAGGAATCCTCGGTCGAGGCGTTTCGCCTCGAGGGGATAACCGACATCGAGTAGCCGAGGCCGGTGATGACCCGAAGAGACGAGTTGGCGCTAGGCGCCCGAGGTTCCGTGGCGGATCTGGTCTCGGTGGTCGGCAAAATGGATTGTCTCGAAGGTGATGACAGCGATGCCAACCGCAGCCAGGAGAGCCAGTGCTGCCAACGCGGGCAACGTCGCCGCCACCGGAATGAGCGCAACCAACACTCCAGCGGCTATCGCCCGGTCCAAGTTGAGGTGATGCACGGTCCGCCATTTGAACCCCAGGTGCCCCAGCAGGTAGATGATCACTCCGCCGTACAAGGCGTACAAACCGACCCCGATCAGGGGGTCGGTCAGGTTGTGGTGCTCGGTGTCCCCGACGTACTCGAGCACCTTCTTCAAGCCGAGCGCCGAGAGGACCACACCGGCGATCATCGGAAAGTGCATAAAGCTGTACGCGTCGCGTGCCAATCGCGGCCGGGTCGCCTCTGGCTCTTCGGCCAGAGCGTGCTCACCTTGCAGTCCGCTGACGTCGAAGTAGGCCCACCAAAGAGCGATCGATAAAATGAGACCGATGACCGAAGCCGCCACGATCGGCCACGAGATGGGCAACTCCACCACACCGACTCCGATTGCCACGATCGATTCGCCGAGGGCGACGATCAGGATCAACGCGTGTCGTTCGGCGAAGTGCCCGGCCGAGTGCAGCCTCCATCCCTGCGCTCCACCGAGGTAGGTCCCGCCGTAATCGGCGAGGAGCGCCAGCGCCCAGAGAACTGTTTGCGTGGGTCCGGTGAATTGGGAGGCGACGAGCAACAGCGCCGTCGCACCGATCATCGAGGGGGTGAAAAGCAGAAGCTGGCGGCGCAGGCCCAGATCATCTCGGGCAATGATCCAGAACAGCAGCAGGTGCACCAGCCTGAGAGCCAAGTAGGCCAGAGGCACCACCACCGGGCCGAATAGGCCGCCTGGCAGGTCGTCGAACGCCTCGGGGATGGCCAGGGCGAGCACGAACATGACGCACATGGCGGCCAAAAGGGCCAACCTGACCGTCCCCTCGTCAGCACGGACCAAATTGGCCACCCAGGCATAGCCGGTCCAACTCCACCACAACAGACCGAGAATGAGAATGCCACGGAGGACTCCCCGTGCGCTCAGGTCATTGGCCATGAGAGCGGTGACCTGGGTCAGGGCAAAGACGAACACCAGATCGAAGAACAGTTCGAGGGGCGTGACCCTGGCATCGTCGGGCGTGGCCTCTATCCGAGGACGTGGGCGGCCTGGCGCGCTCATGCCGCCAATCTTGACACACAGTCCGAGATGGGGGCCCGGGTGGGATCGAACGATCCCGGCGAGATCCGCTCACCGTCGACCGATGAGTTCCACGCGCCGGCTCCGTCCAAGTGTGTGACCGACTTTTCGAATCCGAGACCAGGAGGCAGTTCATGTGAGATTCCCGAGCCACGATCCAGCTCAGCGGCAAGACCGCCACCGGGATCGAGGTTCCGCTCGAGGTGGTGGAGAGCCTCGGAGCCGGCAAGAAGCCACCGGTTCGGGTCACGATCGAGGGTCACACCTACCGCAGCACCGTCACCTCGATGGGTGGAGTTTTCATGCTCCCTGTCAGCGCAGAGAACCGTGAAGCTGCCGGTGTCGCCGCCGGGGACGAAGTCGATGTCGACATCGAGCTCGACACCGAACCTCGCCAGGTGACTGTGCCGGACGACTTCTCCGAGGCCCTCGATCGCGAGCCCGGGGCCCGGAGATACTTCGACGGCTTGTCCCACAGCCAGAGGCGGTGGCATATCCTCTCGGTCGAGGGAGCCAAGACACCCGAGACCCGGCAACGTCGAATCGACAAGTCGATGGGCACAATGCGGGAGGGCCGTCCGCGCTGACTTCCGACAACGCCTCAGCGCGACCTCGTCAGGAGCTGGCTCCCAGGACCCGGTTGACGAACCTCGCGGTGGCCTCAACCACCAAATCCGGCTGTGAGAGGTGAGGTGAGTGGCCGCAATCCTCCAAGACGAGGCTCTCCACGGGGCTGGCCACCCCGCTCTCGATTGCAGCCAGTTGGGCCACAGTCCCGTACTCGTCATCGTTCCCCTGGATCAGAAAGACGGGGCATTCGATCCCGGGTAACGACGCCTCGATGTTCCAATCAAGGAATTCGGGGTCGAGCCAGATGTCGTTCCATGCCCGGAAAATGGCTTCCGGGTCGCGGTGATACTTGGCCATCCGCTGAGGAAGATCGGTGGTCTCAAACTGCTCCCGTGCCACCGCTATCCCGGCGATCGACTCAGGCTCGACGAAGACGTGCGGCGCCAGCAGGACCAGACCGGACACCGGGTATCCAGCCCCGGCGTTGATCAATGCAATCGAGGCACCGTCGGAGTGACCGATCAGGATGGGCGCCGACACCTCCAACTGCTCCAGCAATTGGGGAAGGACCACCAGAGCCTCGTGATGCATGAACTCGGTCGTTCGCGGCTCTCGGAGCGGAGCGGACCAACCATGCCCCTCGCGGCTGTAGACCAGAGCGGGTCTCCCCGTGGCCCGGGTGATCTCGCCGGGAAAACCTCGCCACAGATCCATGCTGCCCAGACCCTCGTGGAGGAAGACGAGGGTGGCGCCCACGCCGTGCCCGATCACGCGGTACTCCAGCGGAGCACCGTCGACTACCACGATGGATTCGATGGAGGTCGTGTCCTCGAACATCGAAGGAAGGCTATCCAGACCCGAGACCCGGAATGACCGGCTGGTCTGCGAGCCAGGACCGGGACAGATAGTCTCGCCATGATGGGAGCAGACCCGGCGGCCAACGAAAATCCATGCAGCTAGGCGCCAACGTCAGCACGCTGATCGATGGGTGGGTGGAGACGGATCGACAGGACGACACCATCCTCATCACCGCTGACGACGTCACCTGGTCCGGCGGACGACTCTTTTTCGCGGTCAACCAGGTCGCAGCCCGGCTGCGAGACCTGGGTTTCGGTCGGGAGGATCGGATCCTCATGGTCCTCGACGACACCCCGGCCTTTCCTGCGGCCTTTCTCGGGGCGATGCGGATCGGCGCCGTGCCGGTCCCGGTCAACTTCCTGGCCCGGCCGGATGACTTCGGATACTTCCTCGACGACTCGTACGCCAGGGCGGCGATCGTCGACAGTGGCTTTCTCGAGGTAGTCGGTCCCCAGGTGGCGGCGAGACCACACGTCTCCCTCATCGTGGCCAACGGGGCGGAGGCGGCCGTATCGCTTGACACCTGGATCGAAGAGGGAACGGACGAAGTCGACCCGGTGACGACCCATACCGATGATATGGCGTTCTGGCTCTACAGCTCGGGTTCCACCGGGAAGCCAAAAGGGGTGGTCCACCGGCATGCCGATGTGGCGGCCACCTGCCAGATGTACGCCGGGCCGGTGCTGGGGATCGGGCAGGGAGATGTGGTGTTCTCCAGCACCAAGATGTTTCACGCCTACGGCCTTGGCAACAACCTCACCTTCCCGATGTGGGCCGGTGCGACCTCCGTCTACCTGACGGGCCGACCCACGCCGGATCGCATCCTCGAGAGGGTGCGCACCCACCAACCGTCTCTGTATTTCTCGGTGCCAGCCCTGTACAACGCAGTGCTCGCCCATCCCGAGTTCGACGAGACCGACTGGTCATCGGTCCAACTCGGTGTGTCGGCCGCCGAGCCGCTGCCCCCGGAGATTTGGCGCCGCTTTCACGAACGGACGGGGATCGAGATCCTCGATGGCGTCGGCTCCACCGAGATGCTCCACATCTACTGCTCCAATCGGGCGAACCAAGTCAGGCCGGGGACCTCGGGCACACCTGTCGACGGGTACGAGCTGAAGATCCGCGACCCGGAGGGCAACCTGTGCCCGGTCGGGGAGGCGGGGGAGATGTACGTCCGGGGGCCGAGCGCATTGACCATGTACTGGCGTCAGGACGATAGAAGCCGGGACAAGATCCGTGGTGACTGGTTCCTCTCCGGCGACAGGTACCGCCAGGACGAGGACGGGTACTTCTGGTACGAAGGACGCGTCGACGACATGATGAAGGTCGGCGGTCTGTGGGTGAGCCCGATCGAGATCGAGA
>CAZRID010000135.1:0-8256 GCA_964600055.1 uncultured Acidimicrobiaceae bacterium | reverse complement strand
AGCAGGGCCGCCAGCAGGGTCAGGGTGCGGGGGAATGCATTCATCGGTGGGACGTGCCCTATAGCGAACCGACCTCGAAACCGGGGCGCGCTTCCTGATGTATCGGCCGGTCGCCATACACACTCAAGCTGCGATGCAAACCTATGCCAATAGGTTGCACGATCTCATCGACGACGAGCCCGAGCTGCCTCGAGGGTATTGACGAGAAGCATTGCCCGGGTCATCGGGCCGACGCCACCGGGCACCGGGGTTATCGAACCGGCCACATGGCGGACCGATTCGAAGTCGACGTCCCCGGTCAGGCCCAGGTCCGTTCTGTTGATCCCAACGTCGATCACCGCGGCTCCAGGCTTCACGAAGTCGGCTGTGACCAGCCCGGGGACACCGGCGGCGGCGATAAGGATGTCGGCCCCTTGGGCCACAGCTGCAAGACCGGCGGTGCGCGAGTGGGCCATCGTGACCGTGGCGTCGACACCCTTGCTGGCGAGCATCAACGCCAGTGGTCGTCCAACCAGGAAGGACCTGCCGATGACCACTGCCGTCTTCCCGGAGATGGAAACGCCGTGGTCCTCGAGGATCCTCATGATCCCGCTGGGGGTGCAGGGTCTCAGACCTGGTCGGTCGAGGACGAGCAAGCCCAGGTTGTGGGGATGAAGGCCATCCACGTCCTTGGCAGGGTTGATGCTCGAGACGACCCGCTCGGTGTCCAGCTCACCGGGGAGCGGGAGTTGCACCAGGATCCCGTCGATCTCGTCGTCGTCATTCAGAGCGGCGATCAACTCCTCCAACTCGGACTGGGAAGTCGTCGAGGGCAGTTCGTGATGGACCGAGCGAATCCCCACCTCCTCTGCATCGCGCCGCTTGCCCCGAACGTATGTGTGCGACGCCGGATCGTCCCCGACCAATACCGTTGCCAGACCGGGCTGATAACCGAGAGATGTGACGGCCTCGGCCACCTCACCCTTGACCTTCTCGGCTACCGCCTTACCGTCGAGGACCCGGGCGCTCATCAGTGCTTGAAGTGCCTTCGTCCAGAGAAGACCAGGGCCACACCGTGCTCATTGGCGGACTCGATCAGTTCCTGATCGTTGCGCGAGCCTCCTGGCTCGATCACAGCGGTGATACCAGCTTCCGCCAGCACGTCGAGACCGTCACGAAACGGGAAGAAGGCATCCGAGGCGGCCACCGCACCTTTGGATCTCTCACCGGCTCGGGCCAGCGCCCTCTCCGCGGCGCCAACCCGGGACTGGTCGCCGGCGCCGACACCGACCGCGGCCCCGTTGCTGACGATGACAATTGCATTGGACTTGGTGTGCATCGCCACCATCCAGGCGAAGGTGAGATCGCCTGTCTCCTCTTTCGAGGGCTTTCTATTGGAGACGACCTCCCATGTCTCACCGTCAATCGTGTCCCTGTCTTGTGACAGAAGACCCTGCTCGACCCTTCGCAGATCCGGGTCCCCCACACCAGGTGGCGGGGCCTCCAGCACCCGAACGTTGCCCTTGGGCGCCAGGATTTCCCGGGCCCCGTCCGTGATCCCGGCACAGACCACAACCTCGACGAATTTATCGGCGATCGATTCCGCCGTCGTCTCGTCGAGCACCCCATTGATGGCGATGACTCCACCAAAAGCCGAGACCGGATCACAGGCCCACGCCCGCTCGAAGGCATCCGACACCGTGTCCCCATAGGCGGCGCCACAGGCGTTGGTGTGCTTGATGATCGCCACACAACCCGGGTGCTCGTTGGCAAGACTCCATGCCGCCTCGGCGTCGGCATAGTTGTTGAACGACATCTCCTTGCCCTGATGCTGGGTGACACGAAGCCACCAGGGTGACGCCCCATCGTCTACGAATATCGAAGCCGGCTGATGTGGGTTCTCTCCGTAGCGCAGCTCGGACACCCGTCGTAGCGGGATGACACGGTCGTCGCCGATCCAACCCACGATCGCTGCGTCGTACGAAGCGGTGTGAAAGAAGGCCTCGGCAGCCAGGGCCCTTCGCAGGCCGTCGTCGAGACCGCCATCCTCGACCGCCTTGGCCACGGTGTCGTACTGCTCGGCTGAGGTGACCACTCCGACGTAGGCATGGTTCTTGGCTGCCGCCCGAATCATGGTCGGGCCACCGATGTCGATCTTTTCGATGATCTCGGCCTCGGTGGCATCGGGTGTGGCCACCGTCTCGCGGAACGGGTACAGACTGACCACTACGAGCTGCACCGGTTCGATCGCGTTGTCGGCGAGATCGATCAGATCCTGCTCATTGTCGGTGCGGGCGAGGATCGCACCGTGGATCCTGGGGTGGAGGGTCTTGACCCGCCCACCGAGAATCTCAGGTGCCCCGGTCACCTCGGAGACTGTGCTCACCGTTATCCCGGCGACGGTCAAGGCGACCGCCGTCCCTCCGGAGGACACGATCTCAATTCCTGCGGCAACAAGTCTCTCGGCAAAGAGGACCAGACCGGTCTTGTCGTAGACACTGATCAACGCTCGCTTGACGACGACCCGACTCACGTCCATCTCACCCTTCTCCCCTCGACTGCGATCTCACCCCGGGCAAAGGCGGCAACGACCTTCGGGTACAGGTCGTGCTCCTCCACCCGGATTCGGGCGTGGAGGCTCTCCTGGTCGTCATCGGGCAGGACCGGGACCGCCCGCTGGGCGATGATCGGGCCGTGGTCCACTTTCTCATCCACGAAGTGGACGGTAACGCCGGTCACCTTCACCCCGTGCTCCAGAGCCTGGGCTATTGCGTTGGCTCCCGGGAAGGCGGGGAGTAGCGATGGGTGGATGTTCAGCATCCGATTGGGGTACGCAGCCACAACTTCGTTGGTGAGCACCCGCATGAAGCCGGCAAGCACCACCCCATCGGCCCCTGAACCCTCGATCACGTGACGGATCGCATCTGAAAATGCAACTCTCGAATCAAAGGCACCCCAGGAAATCACCCGGGTCGGGATCCCTGCGCCACGGGCACGACCCAGGGCCGCCGCCTCCGGCCGGTCGGAAATGACGACTGAGATGTGGGCACCGAGGTCGACGGTGTCGATCAAAGCCTGGAGGTTGGTCCCGGAGCCCGAGGCGAGAACTGCGATATTGATTTTGACCTCCCACTCGAGCCGGCCGATCGCGGCGGCAGTGTAGAGGTTGGCCCCTGGTCCGATCAGATGTCGGGACGCACCCGGATCGCCTGCCGTGCCCGGTAGAGGACGGACCGGACCGACGCGGGTGTGGTGCCCATCAGCCTTGCGGTATCACCGACCGACAACCCCCGGCCTTCTCTGAGCAGGAGAGCGATGGTGTAGTTCCTGGGAAGGGTGGCAAGCGCATCGAGCACGTCCTTACGCAGCTCGACCTCGATCGCCAGCTCGTCGAGGTGGAACGGCTCGAATTCCCTGCGCTCATGCACCATCTCGTCCAGGTAGAACTCGACGGCGATGGACGTGGCACCGCGTCGGCGAAGCCGGCTCTCTGCTCTGGTGAATCCATGCAGCCAATCACGGACGGAATCCTCGGTGAGCCCGGCGATGGTCACGTTTGTCGAGCCGTCGTTTGGGTCGAGTTCTCGACACAAATGCCGGGTGAGATTGTCCAGCTCGTCTCGATACGACCAGACATCGGGTGTGATCCGCTTGAATCTGTGTAGAGCATCGCCGAGTGAGGACTGCTGCATCTGTGATGTGTATTCCAATTGGAGCCTTTAGATGTCAGTGATCGAGAACGTGCCTGCTGAGACATGGGAGACCTGGCTGGAGGAATCCGGGGGGCGAATCCTCGATGTCCGCGAGCCCTTCGAATGGGAGCAGGGCACGCTTCCAGGGGCGACCCTGATCTCCATGGGTGAGATTCCCGAGCGCATGGCCGAGCTCGACACCGACGTGGCGTTGCTGGTGGTGTGCAGGTCCGGTGGTCGGAGCCAACAGGTGGCGATGTATCTGTCGATGAACGGCTACTCCAAGGTGGCGAATATGGCCGGTGGGATGAAGGCCCTCGGGCTCCAGGACTGACCCCGTCTCCGTAATCGGGAGCCACAGGCCCGTATTTGACCCCTCACGGTCCCAATTACGGGGGAGGGAACACCGTCGGGCCCGGTCCACACCGCCGAAACTGGTTCCTGCTCTGCGACAATGGGCGACATGGAAGAGGACCGGAAACTCCCGGCTTGGGTGCTCCCCGTCTTCGGCGTCGTCGGAGTGGTGGTGTTGGTGACCATCGGGCTCGCCCGTGGCCCTGCGGAGTTCGATCCGGCGACACCGGAAGGAACTGTCCAGCTCTACATCGCAGCCGTCGTCGAGGGCGACTTCGAGTCCGCAGCGTCCTTCTGGGCTGATGACGGCTGCCGACCGCAGTCGACCACCCCGACCGGAGGTGTTCCCGACGTCTCCGCCTCGCTGGTGAGCTCCGAGGGCAATGACATCGAGGCAACCGTCGTGGTCAAGCTCACCGAGAACTCACAGGATCCGCTGGGTGGTCTCTACGAGTACGAAGAATGGATCAACCTGATCAGACAGGATGACGCCTGGAAGATCCGCCAACCATCTTGGCCCTATCACGACCAGATCTGTGAGGAGTCGGCATGAGTGTGGTTGTTGCGCTGGTGCTGTTTCTCGTGGTCGTCGGTGGGCTCATTGCTCTCGGCGTCCAGGCATGGCGCAACCGCGGCGAACCGGAGGATCAAGATGGGCTCGACCTCATCCCCTATCTCCTGCTGGCCCTGGCGGTCGGTGTCGCCGGCTTCTCCCTGGCTCGCTTGGCTCGTGTCAGCCTTGCTCCGGACCGCTTCGCCGGGCGACCGAGCGGTGAGATAGCCGCGGCGCTAGCTGGTCTGGTCGTGGCGGGGCCGGTGGCCTACTTCCTCTGGCGGCGCCAGGCAAAGAAGAGAGTGACCTACCCGCACAACCCGGGTTGGCCCGTGTATCTCGCCGTGATCGAGGTGGTGTTCCTGTCGGCCATCTTCGTCGCCGTCAGCCAAGTCGCAGATGCCCTGACCAGCACTGCAATCACCGCCGAATGGCCCGATCTCATCGTCTACGGCGGCATCGTGGCGTTTCATTGGTGGGCTGCGAGGCGCGAGCCACCGGGCAGCGGCGAAGGCGAGCTGCCACGACTCGTCGGCTCCGGTGTCTCACTGATAGCTCTCACCGTCGGCGCAATAGGCACTCTCACCTGGTTGTTCTCAGAGGCCTACGAGAGCTTTGGGAGCACGATCAGCGTCCCCGATCCGGCTATGCCCCTCGCCCTCACCCTGGTCGCGGCGCCGATCTGGGCCTGGAGATGGCTGCCGGCCTGGCACGACAAACCGAGTGTGTTCCGCAACCTCTATCTGGGCCTGGTCACGCCGTTCTCGCTCATCGTGACCATCGGCGCCGGGGTCACGATGACCGCCGTGCTCTTGTCGTTCCTCATCGGCCAGGGCGGCCCGGCGGAGCGTCATTTTCGCATCTACCCCGCAGCACTTGCCGTCTTCATGGTCGGCGGTGCCCTGTGGATTCACCACCGGAGGCGTCTGGGGGTAGGACGGACCGGGGCGGTCCTGGGATATCAGTACTCGATGGCCGCGGCCGGTTTGGCCACACTCGTCGGTTCGGCCGTTGCCCTCATCATCGCCGTCTTCGAGCCACGGCTGGCCGGCAGCAGTTCCGGGGAGGTGTTGATTGCCCTGGGCTGCACTGTGATCGCGGCCGGAGCGACTTGGCATTTGTTCTGGCGGAAAGCGCAGGCGGCTCCACGTGCCACCGAGATCCACGCTCTCCAGCGAAGGATCTATCTCATCGGGATGGCGGTGATCACCGGGCTCACCGCCGCCGGCGCCCTCATTGGATCACTGGTCGTGGTCTTCCGCGCCGTTCTCGGTGAAGGCGGGGGAATCGCCGATTCGCTCCGACTGCCCCTGAGCCTGACGGTGGTGTCAGGGCTGGCGGCCTGGCATCTCTTCACCCAGATCCGCAGCGACAGCGCCGGTCTGAAGCGGACCGAGGTCAAGCCTTTCACGGTGACAATCATCTGCTCTCACCCCGGGAACCTCGCCGCTCTCTTCCCACGAGAGGCCAACACCAGGATCCTGTATCGGGGCGATGACTCGGGCGTCGTCGACGAGGCAATGTCCACGGCCATCGTCGCCGAGGTCGGGTACACCTCGTCGTTGGTCTGGGTCGACGACAGCGGGTACAGGATCGCCCCTGCGAGGGAATCCTGAGCATCCCCGATCCGGTGGCAGTCCGATGACCTGGCTCGCCGAGAAATTTCTGAAATGGCGTGGCTGGCGGTTCATCGGTGACATACCCGACCTGGAAAAGATGATCCTGATCGGAGCGCCCCACACCAGCAACTGGGACTTCATCGCGTATCTGGCGGCGATCAGACACTGGCGCATCTCCCCGAGATTCATCGGCAAGCACACCCTGTTCCGCTGGCCGTTCGGCTACTTCTTCAGACGCTTCGGCGGAATCCCCGTCGACCGAACCAAGCCTGGGGGGATGGTGGGTCAGGTGACTGAGGAGTTCGAGAAGTTGGAGCGGATGATTCTGGTCATGGCGCCCGAAGGGACCCGAAAGGTCGCCCCCTATTGGAAGTCGGGTTTCGTCAGAATCGCCGCCGACGCCGGTGTCCCTCTCGTCCCCGTCTACATCCATTTCCCGAGAAAGGAGGTCGTCCTCGGCTCTCCGATCCATTTCGATGGCGACGAGAAGGTCTTGATGGACGAGCTCCGTATCTTCTTCGAGGCCGGTGAGGGCAAGGAAGGACAAGGCAAGGGCCCGGTGCGCCTGAAGGAGGAGCGGTCAATCTGAGTGCTCGGCCAGCTGACGGAACTCCTCCGAGGTGACTCCCGGTCCCGCGCCTGTCCCAAGCTTCAGCAATTGCCTCCCGAATCTCTCCCTGACCCCGTCGACTGAGGCGTCGAGCGCCCGCCGCTTGAGATCGAGGCCACTCCCTGATCGAAGCACATCGCCGCCGTCGACCTCGAGCTCTAGTTGGAGGAAGTCGTCGGTGGTCAGATTGGACACCGACAGACCAACCAGCGTCACCGGCTCATCCTGACCTTCTATCGCACGTTGGAGGAGAACTGCCCCCAACTCGGCCAGAGCGGCAGTCGAAGAGGTCGGGGTGGGGAGGGTGTGGCTCCTGGAAATCAGCCGTGGCCCGGGAAACCTCACCCGGAGCGACACGGTCGAACCCGACCTCTGCTTCTTACGCAGCCGGCGCCCCACCCGATCGGCCAGGCCCAGGACGACAACGCTCAACTCTTCGACGTCGGTGAGCCCCCGACCCAAGGCCTGTTGGCTCCCGACACTCCCGGCGCGCCGGCCACCACGCACCTGCCGCGGGTCACGGTTCCATGCGAGGGCATGGAGGGCCCCGGAGGCACCGGGCCCGAGTGAGGAGGTCAGCGCGTGGGCGGGAACGGCGGCGAGGTCACCGATGGTGCAGATACCGAACCGATGCAGATTCGCCGAGGTGACCCGGCCCACCCCCCACATCGCCTCCACCGGCAACGGATGGAGAAAATCAAGCTCGGTGCCCAACTCGACGACGACCATCCCGTCGGGCTTGGCCCGAGCCGAGGCGACCTTGGCCAGGAACTTGGTCGAGGCGACCCCAACCGACAGGGGCAGGCCCACTTCCACCCGCACCCGCTCCCGGATCTGGCGGGCGATGCCTGATGGCGTGCCGAGGATGTGGGTCGAACCGCTCACATCGAGGAAGGCTTCGTCGATGGAGATCTGCTCGATCACCGGAGTCGCGTCTTCGAGGACGGCCATGACCTGCGCCGAGAAGTCGAGATACCGATCGAAATGGCCATCGACCACCACCGCATCGCGGCAGAGCCGTTTGGCGTCCCTGACCGACATCGGGGCATGTATCCCATGGGCTCTGGCTTCGTATGAAGCGGCGAGAACCACGCCACCACCGACCAGCACCGGCCGCCCCCGCAACTTCGGATCGAGGAGTTGCTCCACCGAGGCATAGAAGGCATCGAGATCGGCATGGAGGATGGTCGGTTCCATGACCCGAGTCTGCCGGAGGCGTGGTACAAGAACGGGACGATTGAAACCAGATCCCCCCTCCCCCCTTCGGGGTACTCCCCCCTGCGGGGGGGAGAAACGGACGCCACGTTTCCTCCCCCGAAGCCCCTTCCCCTCGGCGGCTGAAGAAACAGATCCCCCTCCCGCAGGGGGAGGTGGCCCGCCAGGGGGGATTATTTCCTCCCCCGCAGGGGGAGGTGGCCCGTCAGGGCCGGAGGGGGATTCTTCATTCCG
>CAZRID010000134.1:0-8264 GCA_964600055.1 uncultured Acidimicrobiaceae bacterium | reverse complement strand
GAGCGTAAACCCCCAACGGCATTTCCAGTGCCGCGCACTAGACCAAACTATGCGACCCCTCCGGAGCACCTACCGGGTCCGGCAGGCAGACAAAGGATAATCGACCACGTGACTCAGCCCCTATCGCCTAACAGCTACATCGTCCCGATGCGAGAGGCCCTGAAGGCCGCCGCCGAGGCGGCTGCAAGCGGGGATGTCCCGATCGGAGCGGTGCTTCTGGATGCCACCGGGACCGTCGTCGCAATCGACCGGAACCGCCGTGAAGAGCTGTCGAATCCCACCGCCCATGCCGAGATGTTGGTGATCTCGGCCCGAGCCAGGGAGATCGACAATTGGAGGCTGTCTGGTCACACATTGGTCGTGACCCTTGAGCCCTGCGTCATGTGTGCCGGGGCGGCGGTGCTGGCCCGACTCGATCGGATCGTCTATGGGGCACCCGATCTCAAGGCTGGAGCCGCATGGTCCCTGTACAACATCCCCCAGGACCGAAGGTTGAACCACCGGGTGGACCTGATCGATGGGATCCTCGCCGAGGAGTGCGGTCAGCTCCTGGCGGGGTTCTTTGCAGAGCGCCGGTGAATCAGACCGTGGCAGCCGCCGCAACCAGCCGCCGGTCCCAAATCGCGTAGATCGCTGCACCCAACCCCAGTGCGATGGCCACCGCGCCGAACGCCACCCTGTAGTTGAACCCATCGATCAGAAACCCGACAGACGGCGCGGCGATGAGCAGGGCTATGTCGAAGATCGAGGTGAAGATCGCCATCGCCGAACCCCTCTCAGCGGTGCGGGCGCGACCAACGACCTGGCTGGTGAGGATGGGGAACACAGCGCCGTGGGACACGCCGCCGGCGACCGCCGCTGCGATCAGGAGGGGCAGCGAACCGGCGATCGCCATCATCCCGAGGCCGAGGCCGTAGGCCAACAGGGCGCTGACCACGAAGAGTCGCTGCGGGATACGGTCGTAGTGACTCCCACCGAAGATCCTCATCGCGGCGGCGGACATCCCGTACACCCCG
The DNA here is from genome assembly GCA_964600055.1 of uncultured Acidimicrobiaceae bacterium. Taxonomy (GTDB): domain Bacteria; phylum Actinomycetota; class Acidimicrobiia; order Spongiisociales; family ZC4RG35; genus JARDZU01. The sequence goes on along the minus strand of CAZRID010000134.1, from coordinate 7,248 downwards.
AAGAAGAGGCCGGTTGACCCGATCTGACGTTCGTCGACGTAGGTGCGGGTGAAGGTGAACAGGGTCTCGAGACCGATGCTGAAGAACAGTGTCACCCACCAGATTGGGAGCAGGTTGCGTTGGGCCAGGGCCGCCCAAAACCCACGTCGGGGACGATGGCCGAGGACCGGGAGCAGCGGCAGTCTCCAAACCAGGAGCCAGGAGGTGAGGCTTGCCGTGGCGGCGAGCACGAAGAGAGCCCCGAACCCGAAGGCTTCGATCACCAGGTCACCCGCCACCCCGCCGAGCGCAATCGGAAAGAGCCCGGAGAGACCGAACAAGGCCAGGCCCTGGGTCCGGTTTTGGATCGGGAGCGAGTCTGCCCCATAGGTGAGCATGGTGGTGAACAGGGCGATCTGCAGAACCCGTTGGCCGAGGAACAACGCCCAGAGCAATGGCCCCCAGACACTGGTCGCGGCCAGGGCGAGGACCACTGCGGCGTTGGCCAGACCGGTGACCAGGAGGACGGTGCGACGGTGGGTGAGATCGAGGACCTTGCCCAGCGCCGGGCGGGAACAGAGACCGAGGACAGCGGCAGCCGCATACAGGACTCCGATCAATGACTCGGTGACACCCAGACCGTCCAGATAGCCCGGGAAATGAACGAGCAGGACGAAGGAAACCTCCTGGAGCAGGGCGGCGGCGAAGATCTTCCCGAAGTTGGGGCCGTACCGGTTGGTCGACATCAGCCGGTCGAAGGTAACAGCCGTGGCAAATCCTCCGTGTGGCTGTACGCACCGGGCCTCTGTATCCTTTGACTCGATCGTGATAGGCGGGGCGCTAGGGGTGCCCTGAACCCGAAATCCTCTGCATGCGGGGCTGAGTTCCCCGCCCGAGGGGCCACGTGACGCCGGCTGACGGTGGAAACGAGATGTTGACGGTTGGGTCCTGCGCGGCGGAACACCACGAATCGGGTCAGATCCGGAAGGAAGCAGCCCTAAGTGGATCGTTCCGGGTGCCGTAGGGCAGCCTGGCCCGAGTCGACGCCCAGCATCGACGACGCGCACAAGGTTTCGACGGCGGGGGCACGATCAGACTTGATTGCCGGCCGACTTTGACCTCGGCCCACCCTCAGTGTCGAACGGGTAGACGTCATTGTGGCCGCACAGCCTCGGCCAAACAGACGCCGGTCGGCCGGAACTACCGCCCCAACTGATGTGGCCGGAACGTAGGCCTCGACCCACCCTCAACAGGAGGACGGGTGGACGCCTCCGCGGCTGAACAGTCTCGGCCAAACAGACGCCGGTCCGCCGCAGCTACCGCCTCTGCCTAATGGGCGACGGACTTTGACCTCGACCCACTCTTATCCTCTGCGACTGAGCAGTCGCATTGACTTACGCAGTCTCGGTCAAACAGACGCTGGTCCGCCGCAGCTCCCGCCCCTGTCCGTCCCAATTACAGGGCTGGCTTCCTCAACCTCGCTCCATAGACGAAGCCGAAGACGCCCATCCGCCAGACCTGTTCCACGACCAGACCGTGACCTTCGAACAGGACCTCCGGCGGGGGGAGGGAATCCAGGGATTTGTGCAGGTACCAATACTCCCGCGGGGCCGCGGCAAAGAGCAGGCCGACCAGCGGGAGGAGGATTGCGGTTCCGAGTCGGTGGAGGAGTCTGAGCACCGGGTTGCGAGGACGGGTCAGGTCGACCACCAGCGCGGCCGAGCCCGGCTTCAGGACCCGGGCCACCTCGGCCAGGGTCTCGCCCACCGAGGACAGGTTGCGGAAGACAAAGCCACTGAACACCCCGTCGAAGGTGTCGTCGGCAAAGGGCAGGGTCTCGCCCACACCGACCACCCGGTCTCGGACCTGGCTCAAGGCGAGCATCTCGGCCACCGGGTCGAGACCCACCACCGCCCGCCGTTCGAAGTCGGTGGCGCCGGTGCCGCTCCCCAGATCGAGAACCGACCCGGGCTGAAGCATGGCGATTCCCCGGGCCCGCCACTTGCGCTCCTGGCCGAGAGACAGGATCCGATTGATCAGGTCGTAGCGAGCTGCGATCCGGGCAAATATCGGGTCGGAGACCTCACTCACGGCTCGATGAGATCAAACCCGGTGTAGCGACGGAGTGCCTCCGGGATGACCACTGACCCGTCGGGTTGCTGATGGTTCTCGAGGATGGCGAGGATGGTCCGGCCCACGGCACAGGCGGTCCCATTCAGGGTGTGCACGATCTCGTTCCCGGCGTCGGTCTTCATCCTCACCTTGAGCCGCCGTGCCTGATACTCGGTGGTGTTGGAGCAGGAGGTGATCTCGCGGTAATTCTGCTCCCCGGGAAACCATGCCTCGATGTCGAACTTCTTGGCCGCGGACGCACCCAGGTCACCGGCCGCCACATTGACCACCCGATAAGGAACCTCGAGCTCGCCGACCAGCTTCTCCTCGACGGCGAGAAGACGATCGTGCTCGTCAGCGGAGTCATCGGGAGCGGTGAAGACAAACATCTCGACCTTGTCGAATTGATGGACCCTGAAGATGCCGGCCGTGTCCTTGCCATAGGTCCCGGCCTCCCGACGAAAACAGGTGGAGAAACCTGCGTATCGCACCGGCATCTCCTCCATGGACAGGATCTCGTCGCTGTGATAGGCGGCCAGGGGAACCTCGGCGGTGCCCACCAGGAACAGCTCGTCGCGGGGGATCTCATAGACCTGTTCCCTGGCCTCGGGGAAGAACCCGGTGCCTACCAGGGCCTCCTCCCGGACGAGGACAGGTGGGATCATCGGGGTGAAGCCTTCGGCCACCAGATGGTCCATCGCCCAGCGGACCAGGGAGAACTCGAGCATGGCCCCCTTGCCCTTCAGATAACCGAAACGACTGCCGGAGACCTTCGCTCCCCGATCGGTGTCGATGATGTCGAGGGACTGGCCGAGTGATGAGTGGTCGCGGCCCTCAGTCATTGCCGAACCAACCCGTTTGATCTCGACGTTTTCCTCCTCCGAGAACCCGTCCGCGGCGTCTGGCGCAACCAGGTTGGGCACCTCCAACCAGGCCAGGTCGAAGTCCGTCTCGAGCCGGTCCACCTCGGCCGCCGCTTCCTTGACCTGAGCCGCGAGATCGGCCACCTCGGCGATGGCCTTCTCCTTGGCCTCCCCTTCGAGCACGGCGATCTCCCGACCCGCCTCCTTCTGAACTGCCCTGAGCTGCTCGGCCCGTTGCCGGGCGGCACGGAGGGTGGACTCCATGGCGATCAAGGAGTCGAGATCGATCTTGGAGCCACGTCGAGCCAGGGACCCGCGGATCACGTCGGGATCGTCTCTGAGAAGGCGAGGGTCAATCATCGGGGGCTGGATGGTACCGGCGGCCGCTCAGCCGGCTTCGTCCTCATTTACCGAGAACAACACGCCCAGCATGTTGTCCTCGAAATCGAGGTCGTCACTGAGGACCTTGAGCTCAGCCACCACCTCATACGACCCGCCCTCATCGACTTCCAGCTCCTCGAACTGTACCGCGGTTTGGGCTCCGGGCTCGAGAGCGGGTACAAGCTCGGTGAGGACAATCGGATCCGATGGCCCGCTCAGGGTGAGCTCGATGGGCTCGGCCACACTCACCACGTTGCCCAGATTGGTGACGACTACGGAGAATGAGACGGTATCGGTGGCGGGGATCACCGGTTGATCGGTCGGATCGACGATCCACACCGGCTCGGAAACGATCTGGCTGACGGTCAGACCTGGTCGCAATGCGATGCCGCTGTTGATCGAGCGGGCCGCTTCGACGTATGCCAGGGACAGGCTGAGCATCTCACCATCGGCAGGGACCATCACCACCTCGGGCATCGGCGCAACCGGCTCGGGGACTTCTTCGGCTTCCAGCTCTCGCAGAAGATCGGAATAGAGCCGATCACCCGCCCGAAGCTCAACAAGGGCGTTGGCGATGTTGTCGACGACCACCGTGCTGTTGGGATCGTCGGCCGCGGCGAGAATCGCCGAGGTGAAGCCGCTCAGCCCCACGGTCCATGCTCCAATGGCTTGGCGGTAGAGGGCGTTGGCTGCGATCAACGAATCGGATGGAGGACCCGCGTCGGCCACAGCCATGGCGGTCTCCAGGTCGGCCCGAATTGCGTCGGTAGCGGTCACCAACTCGGTCCGCTCGATGCGGGACAGCCGGGAGATGACCACACGCAATGAGTCTCCGCCGATGGCCAGGTCCGCTGCTTGGTCGTGCACCACGTCGAGATACTCGAGCTCGGCACGCGTGTCAGTGCCGGCGCCGGAGACGACGACGGCTATGACGGCCGCGGCAGTGATGACAGCCGGCCACAGGAAGCGGCCCACCGCCCGCCTTCTTGGCCTGGGTGGATCGAGGATCACCGATTCGGATCTAACAGCACCGCGAACCATAAATGCCCTTCTGAAACCCGCTCGATAGGGCGGAGGGAGTTCATGGTGGGCGAGGGGGGACTTGAACCCCCACGATCTTGCGATCACAGGAACCTGAATCCTGCGCGTCTGCCAATTCCGCCACTCGCCCGGGTTCGAGCCGAAATCGTACCGTTGGGCCACAGGTTCCGGTAGTCGGCAACACTGTCCCCCACCCACCGTAACCTCTTCCCTGTGAGCCTGGCACGAAGCCTCGAACGACGTTTGGAACGCCTTTTGGAAGGGGCGACCGGTCGCGTCTTCTCCGGCAGGCTCCATCCGTCGGAGATGGCAGGGCGGATCGCCCGCGAAGCCGACCTCAGCCGGTATCGCCACGAATCGGGGCCGGCCACCGCCAACAAGTACGTCCTCACGGTGAGCCCGAAGGACCTCGACATCGACCCCTCGACCCTGGAATCACAGCTTGAGGCCGCCCTCGCCGAGCATGCGGCGGCGACCGGGCTGCTCTTCGAAGGCCCTCCCACGGTTCGCATTCGGACCTCTGAATCGGTTCCCCCGGGCCAGTTCAGGTGCGAGCCCTCGGTCGAGCCGGGAAAACTGCCGGCGTGGGCTCGTCTCACCGCCTCGGGGTCGACTCTCGAGATCGGCGCCAACCGGGTGACCATCGGGCGCTCCGATGAGGCCGACGTCGTGCTTCCCTATGACAACGTGTCACGCAAACACGCCCTCGTCTGGCGGTCGGAGGGCCAGGCGTGGGTCCGCGACCTGGGATCGGCCAACGGGACAACTGTCGACGGAGTCCCGGTCGGCGAGCGGCCGGTGCCCCTGGAGCACGGCTCGATGGTCAGCATGGCCGGTCATCGCTATCGGTTTGTCGAAGGATGAGCAGTGCCTGACATCATCCTCGCCCTGCTTCGGATCATCTTTCTCGGTCTGGTCTATCTCTTCGTCTGGCAGGTCGCCCGCGCTATCGGCTCACATCTAGGAATATCACTGCGACGGAAGCGCCGGGAGGGCACCAAGATCGTGATGATCAAGTCAGAGAGCCAACAGGGGACCGAGTTGGAGGTCGAGGATGTCACCGTCCTCGGGCGCTCTGCCGAGGCCGACGTGCTTCTCGACGATCCCTACGCTTCGGAATTCCACATGAGGCTGGTGGCTCAGGAGAACGGCATGGTCCTCCATGACCTGGGCAGCACGAACGGGACCTACATCAACGGGAGACGCGTCACCGCGCCCACGACGCTGCGCCGCGGGGACACGATCCAGGTGGGCAAGACGGTGATGGAGGTCAGATGATCCCCACTGCCATCTCTCTCGGGCTCCTGGGGGGACTGATACCCCGTTACCGCTGGTGGTCGATCCCTGTCATCGGGGTTATCTGGTCGGTCATGCTGAGCACGGAAGGCGACCCGTCGATGTCATTCGCTCAGATCTGGATCGCCGGTTTCACCCTCGGCGCATTGAACGTTGCGGTCGGTGTTCTGGCCACCTGGAGCTGCATCCGTGTATTGAGCGAGCTGTTCGGTTGGATGGGTCGCATGTGGAGGACGCAATGAAGTACGTCTGGGCTTCCGCCACCCATCAGGGCATGGTCCGCCAGAACAACGAGGATTCGATATTTCCGGAAAAGTCCGGCGAGTCGAACGGCCCGGCAGTCCTGATGGTGGCCGACGGCATGGGTGGCCACGTCGCCGGAGAGGTGGCCTCACGGCTGGCGGTCAACGCCGCGGCCTCCTCGATGCTCGAACCCGCCGACCGGGTCGCTGCTGCAAACCGGGCGATTCGCGAGGAGGTAGCCCGTCAGCCCGAATTGGAGGGGATGGGGACCACGATGACCTTGGTCGAGCTGACGCCTGAAGGTGTTGCCCACTTCGGCCATGTCGGGGACAGCAGGGCCTATCTGTTCCGCAATGGCAACCTGGAACAGCTCACCGCCGACCACACCGTCGCCGCCGAGATGGTCACGCTGGGTCAGCTCACTCCTGAAGAGGCCGAAGACCACCCACGCAGCCACATGATCCTCCGCTGTCTGGGTCTCACCCGCTTCGTCAATGTCGACGAGATCGAACTGGAGTTGGAGCCCGGGGACCGGATCCTGCTCTGCTCCGACGGGCTGAACTCGATGGTCCCCCACGAGGCCATTGCCAAGGCCCTCACCGAGGGGACCGCCGACGAGGCTGCGTGGAAGCTGGTCGAGTTGGCCAACAAAGCCGGCGGTCATGACAACATAAGCGTCATCCTCATCGACGTTCTCTCCTGATCCCATGACCCGCAACGCCGAGGGCGCGACCATCGTGGCGGCATCCGTGCTCGCCGGTTTCGGGGTGACGCTGGTCAACTTCGCCCAGGAGCGCAGCATCGATGCTCAGGTCGCCCTCACCTTCCTCGTCTTCCTGATCGGGTTTGGCGGGCTCCACCTGGCTGTGCGTGCCTTTGCCCCCAAGGCGACCCCACTGCTGGTAGCCCCCGTCGCCGCGTTGACCGCTCTCGGCTTCTTCCAGATCTATCGACTGGATCTTGCACTGGAGACCGACCGTGCCGGGCTTCAGAGATGGTGGATCCTGATCGCCGCCGGACTCGCCGCTCTCACCCTCGCCCTTTTCGCCCGATCCTCGATCTCGGTGCTCCGGCGCTATCGAAACATCACCCTGCTGATTTCGATCCTTTTCCTCCTGCTCCCCAACCTGCCCTCGGACTGGGGTTTCCCACTCCGTGGTCTCTCGGTGAACGGTTCGAGGCTGTGGATCGTGCTCGACGTCGGGTTCACCAGTCTCCAGTTCCAGCCGGCGGAGCTGGCCAAGCTCGGGCTAGTCGCCTACGTCGCTGCCTATCTCGCCGACCATCAGCGGGCGCTGCGCGAGGCACGACGCCACGTCGGCCCCATCGCATT
>CAZRID010000133.1:0-8356 GCA_964600055.1 uncultured Acidimicrobiaceae bacterium | reverse complement strand
GGGGGGTGAATGTCTGGCCCGCCACTTTCGACCTGGCGGTGTTCTCGGTCGAATCCGTCACCGACTACCGGGGTACGGTCCGGATCGACGACCACGGAAACGAGCGGATCGAGATCCGGGCGGAGGGAGGCGGCGAGCCGGGAGGCCTGGCCGAGGCGCTGTCAGCCACCATCCGGCGTGTTACCGGGCTCGCCGCCGAGGTCCGCATCGAGCCGCCGGGGACCCTGGCCCGGGAGGTTCCGGAGGGCTTCGTCAAGGTGAAAAGATTCCAGGTCCAGACACTGAGGTAGGCATATGAACAACGCAAGACTCGACGAGCAGGCCCTCCTCGACTCGGAAGTCCGTGTCTTCGGAGGGCCCGTGGTCGGCGACGAGGAACGGTTCCAGGTGGAGTTCGTACTGAACGACGCCCGGGCCGTCCTGGCCCATGAGGCATTCCCGGCCGGCACCACGGTGAACTGGGCCTTCTGGCACGACGAGGTCCACATCGTGACCCGGGGCCGAGCCGACGTCACCTACACCCTGGCCCCCAACCATCGGAATCAGGTGAGTAAGACCTTCCAAGCGGGAGACGTCTATGCGATACCCGACGGGGCCCGGGTCCGGTTCGAGATCGGAGACGAGCCCTACGTCCACATTTGCGTGATCATGCCCCGGTTCGAATACTCGAAGGACGAGCGTACGGACTCCTACACATGAGGTCCGGGGTCTGAGGAGGGATCTGATGCGGACCGAGCATTTCGAAGACGTCTGGCTGATAGGAGGGGTCCGCAGCGCCTTCGGTCGGTTCGGCGGCGCCCTCCGTGAGGTTCCCCTGGTCGACCTGGGCCGGCAGGTGATCGGAGCCGCGCTCGACCGGCTCGACTGGCCGCAGGAGTCTTTGGAGGAGATCAACGTCGGCGTCGGGATGATCGAGGCGGGCATGATGGTCCCGGCTCGACAGATCGCGGTCGCAGCCGGCCTCCCCGAGGCCCTGCCCTCCCTCACCGTGGACCGGGCTTGTTGCTCCGGGGCCACGACGGTCGGCCTGGGCGCACGAGCCATCCAACGAGGGGCCAGGTCCGTGCTCAGCGTCGGAGTGGAGAACATGAGCCGGACCCCCCGCCTGCTCCACGGGACACGCTGGGGGACACGCGTTGGATCGCTGGAGGTGGAGGACCTGTTGCTGATGCACTCCCCCATCGCCGACGAGCCCATCGCCTCCTATGTGGGAAGGGTGGCCCTGGAGCACGGCATCGGCCGGGAGGAGCAGGACCGCTGGGCCTTGATCAGCCAGCAGCGTCATGCCGAAGCGACGGCGCGTGGTTACTTCGGCGACGAGGTTGCACCTGTCGAGACGCCGGATGGGCCCTTCACCATCGACCAGCATCCCCGCCCCGACACCACCCTGGAGGGGCTGGCCCGGCTCCCCACCGTGCGCAATAGCCCGACCGTCACCGCGGGCAACGCACCGGGTCTCAACGACGGGGCCGTAGCGTTGATACTTGGCGACCGTTCCTCGGCTTGGGAGGGGGACCGGGTGCCACTCGCCCGGGTGGCGGCGTACCTGCAGTTGGCCGGATCACCGATCTCCTCTGCCTACCTACCCGGGCTGGCGATTCGCCATCTACTCGACGAGCACGAGATGAAGCCGGACGACCTCGATGTGATCGAGATCAACGAGGCCTACGCAGCCACCCCTCTGGTCAGCGTTCGCCGGCTGGTGGACGATGACCTCGCCCTTGAGGAGGCACTGCTCGAACGCACCAATGTCAACGGAGGTGCAGTGGCCATGGGTCACCCCATCGGAGCCAGCGGGGCCCGGCTGATCCTCACCGCGGCCCGTCAACTCCGCCAAGCAGGGGGGCGTTGGGCGGGAGTGGCCATCTGCGGGGGCTTCGGGCAGACCGACGCCCTGCTGTTGGAGGGCGTCGATGCCTGAGCCGACCCCCGCCACCCATAGGGATGTCCTCGTCGCCCTGGCCCAGGTCCCGGCACGTCAAGCCTGGGCCGACGAGCAAGCGGTCGAAGCGAACACGGAGATGATCAGGTCGGTCTACGAGATGCACGCCGACGAGGCCGATCTGGTGGTGTTTCCCGAACTGGCCATGACCGGCTACATCCCGCTCAAGGGTTACGACCAGCGTCGAAAGCGGATCCTGTCCGATGCTGCCGGGAAGGCTACGGACCAATACTTACCGGTCTTGCGGGAAGCGACCGCGGGGAGACGAGCGGTGATGGTGGTTGGGTTGATGGAACCGGCGGCGATGCGCCATGAGTTCTACAACTCGGTCGCGGTCCTCGACGATGGGGATCTGTCCGCCGTGTACCGCAAGATCCATCTCCCGGTGGAGGAGAACCACTACTTCTTGCCGGGAGACGAGGTGGTCGTCGTGGAGACCAGGGCCGGGGTGATCGCCCCCATGATCTGCTACGACCTCCTTTTTCCAGAGGTGACGAGGATCGCAGGGCTGCGTGGCGCCGAGATCCTGGTCATGGTCTCCAATTGGCTCGACATCGCTCACCTGCGTCGCCTGGGTGAGGTGCTTCCCGTTGCCCGGGCGCTCGAGTCACAAGCACATGTCCTCTTCGTGAACGGGGTTGGTGACCTGGAGGCGCGGGGACACCGGTTCACCCTTTACGGGCGGAGCCGTGCCGTCACCGCCACCGGAGATGTTGTGGCCGAGGCCGACGATGCCGAGGGGGTGGTTGTGGCCACCCTCCCAGGTGCCGACTTGGATTCTGCGTCCGATGTGTTCCCGGTGATGAGGGACCGTCGGCCCTCGGTCTACCGTCCACTGATCGCCCCTGCCTCGGACTTCGCATCGCTCGGACCGGACTTTCCCGGTGACTGAGCTTGGCATCTCTCTCGGCTGGAGTCACCGCGAACCTGTCGACCGGATAATCCGGCTGGTGCAGGAGGCGGAGTCCGCCGGGGTCGCCTCGTGTTGGGTCATCGACTCACAACTGGCGATGCGTGACGCATTTTCGCTGTTGACTCTCCTCGCCAGGGAAACCAGCCGCATCCATCTCGGGCCCGGGGTGACCAATCTCATTACCCGCCACCCGACCGTGATTGCCAACGCCCTGGTCACACTGCGCTCCCTGGCCCCGGGAAGGATCCTCGCTGGGATCGGGGCAGGCGACAGCGCGGTGTTCCCGATCGGCCTCAAGCCACAGCCGGTCGACCAACTCCGGGAAGGCATTGAGGGTCTCAGAGCCCTGCTGGCCGGCGAGGCCACAGATGGCTCGTCCGGACAAGTGCGCATCGCTGGGGCGGAGGGTCCAGCCGAACCGATCTTCCTCGCTGCCAGTCAACCGCGCATGCTCCATCTGGCCGGAGCCGCCGCCGACGGGGCGATCATCATGGGGCCCGCACACCATGACATCCAACAGTCGCAGCTGCAGCAGATCGATCAAGGAGCGACGAAAGCAGGCCGGACGCCGGACGAGGTGTTCAGGGACGTCTGGGTCACGATGGCGGTGGATGGAGAGGAACGCGGTGTCGACGCGGTGAGGTCATGGGCTTCCGCCCAGGCTCGTTGGATGAGCAAGTGGGAGCATCTGCCACCCAGTCTCCGGCCTTACGAGCGGGAACTGCGTCAGGCAGCCGACACCTACGATTTCGAGCAGCACCTTTCGCTCTCGGCGGGTCATGCCGCCGTGGTGTCAGATGACTTGGCTGTCTCACTCGCCGTCGTAGGGAATGTCGAGGAATGTGCCCGGCGGATCAGAGAGATCGTTGACCTAGGCGCCGACCGGGTCACCGTATCCCTCCTCTCCGGGGGGCGGGAACGGAGACTCCACGATCTGCTCGCGGTGTGGGAGGCGGCCGAGATGAGTGCGCCTGCAAATTCCCCGGGAGGGCTGGCGTGACAACGCGCAGATTGATCGTCGCGATGAGTGGGTCAAGTGCACCTCAGCTCGGAAGGGCAGTGCTCGAGGCACTTAGGACGATCGAAGGTATCGAGACCCACCTCGTGCTGTCGGCTGGTGCCCGCAAAACGATCGAGCTCGAGATGAAGATCGATCCAGCCGAGATCGAAGCTCTAGGCGATGTTGTGTATCAAGCCGAGGACCTTTCGGCCGCCATTTCATCGGGGTCATTCATCACGATGGGAATGGTGGTCGTGCCCTGTTCGATGAGGACTCTCGCCGCGATTGCCACCGGGCACGCCTCGGATCTGATCACGCGGAGTGCCGATGTTTGCCTCAAAGAGAGGCGACGACTCGTGCTCGTTCCTCGAGAGACCCCGCTGAACCTCATCCATATACGGAACATGGAGGTAGTCACTCTTGCCGGGGCCACTGTCCTGCCACCGGTGCCCGCCTTCTACCACGAGCCTGAGACCATCGCCGATCTCCTCAACCACGTCGCCGGCAAGGTCCTCGATCAGTTCGGAGTCGAGCATCACCTATACCGCCGCTGGTCTTGATCGGAGCCCATAGGGAAACGGAACTTGTCGGCCACCGGCCGATGGTGATACTTTGAGTCACCAGCCGATTCACCAAGGAATGTACCTTGGCGGATCGGACGGCGACGGGAGGTCGGTCACGTTGGACCCGAATGAGTCTGGCTACAAGGGCTTCAAGGATTACACACCCCGTTTTCTGAAGACGTATGACTCGTGGGTGGTGGGGTTCATGGCTCCTCGAGTCTGGAAGACCGGATCGGATCCCGGGATCGAGGTCTACAGGAAGCACATGGCGCATCGGCACTTGGGCGTCGGGCCGGGGACAGGGTATTTCATCGCCGAGGCGGAGCCTCCAGATGACATCGAGCTGACCCTCGTCGACCCGAATCCTCACGTGCTCGACCACTGCAGAGAAACCTTGGCCAGATGGAATCCCAAGATGGTCAAGGCCAGTGTGCTCGAGCCTCTTCCGGTCGAGGGGCCGTTCGACTCAGCAGCGCTTGCCCACGTGATCCACTGTCTCCCCGGGCCGATGGCGGCCAAGGTTCGGGCCATCGAGCACATCGCCGCAGTCCTGACCAACGATGGCGTGCTCTTCGGCGGCACGGTGCTTGGGTTGTCCGCAAAGCACGCGTGGGCGGCGCGGATGTTCTTGCGCGTGGCGAACTTTCAGGGCGGATTCGACAACAGCGAAGACGACGTCGACGGTCTCCGAATGATGCTTGAGGCCTCCTTCGAGGAAGTGGAGATAGAGGTCCCCGGCTCGATCGCATATTTCGTGGCATCGCGCCCAAGGAGAAGACCCCCGCCAGCTTAGGGGAAGAAGATTCCCGCACGCTTAGAACCAGCGGTGGTCATCCCCGACTGCGTGCCGTCGCCGTTTGGAAGCTCAGAACCTTCGAAACTCTGCCGCTACCCGATGTGTGGTGTGGAGTAGAGCTCCCACTCGCCAGGCACCCCTTTGAGAACATGGGGTCCCTCGTCCGCGTACTCGAGCCCCGACCCGGTGGTCAGGTCTCTCACGGTCCGTGACACCCAGACCTCACCGGCCCGGGCATGACCTACTACTCGCGAGGCGATGTGTACCCCGATCCCAGCGATGTCAGAGTCGACCTGTTCTATCTCACCAGTGTGGACGCCGGCTCTGATGGTCAGACCGAAAGCTCCGACACCGTCCTTGATGGCATGGGCCGCGGCCACGGCTCTCGACGGGCTGTCGAAGACGGCCAGCAACCCGTCCCCGGTCGTCTTGATGAGTCTGCCTTCAAACCGATCGACGTCGTTGCGGGCCTCCTGGTCGTGTCGCTCGAGGAGCCGGGTCCAGTCGTTGTCACCTTGACGTGAAGCCTCCTCCGTCGAGCCGACGATGTCAGTGAAGAGGACCGTGGCCAGGAACCGATTGGTGGCTGGTGGTTGGATGTGCTCCCCGGCGAGGAAGTCGACCACTTTGTCGATGAACCAGAGCTTTCTTCCGTCGAAGGCCCAGTGATAGTCAGCCTCGTGCTCGATGAATGTCGCTCCGGGGATGCCCTCCGCCATGCGTCTTCCATCCTCGACCGGGACCGTCGGATCTCCCGTCGAGTGAAGCACAAGGGTCTTGGCCTTGACCCCTTCGAGCAGGGCGCTGGCGTCGATTTCCAGAACTGCCTTGAGGATCGCAGCCGCCATGCCCGGCGATGCGGCGCCACGTTCGTATCGGGCAATCGATGCTACAACCGCCTCGTTGTCGTAGGGGACATCCTGCAGGAACGGAGTCAGACCTCGGCCGGACCCCCAGTTCTGCACGACGACGTCGGTCATCTCAGCTATCCAGGCTTCCCTGTCTGTCCCGGCACCCAGGCTGGCGAAGGTGCCATATAGGGCAAGGCATCGACGCGATCGGGATACGTGGCGGCGAAGAAGACGCTGAGCGGGCCACCTTCGCTGTAACCGAAGATCGATGCAGTTTCGAAGCCGACATCGTCCATGACCGCACGGATGTCGTCTGCACGCTCCTCGAGGCTTCCGAAGCCTAAGTCGCGGTCGGAGAGGCCGGTCCCTCGTTTGTCGAACAGAACGCAACGGCCGATCGAGCCGAGACGCTCCAACAACGGGGCATAGGGGTAGGCGTCGGGCATCATGTCCAGATTCGATATGAAGCCGGGCACGATGACGATGTTTACCGGACCATCTCCGATCACCTGATAGGCGATGCTGAGCTCACCACTCCGGGCGTAGCGGATGGGACTGCGTGATGTGGCCAACCACCGAACCCTACGTTCCCGGTATAAAGGAAGAGTGGCGAGGGTGTGACCCCTCGCCACTCAGTCAGCCGTTGGTTTCGTACCAGGCGGCCCAGGCTTCGAGGTTGTCCATGATGAGGTTGGCGCACTTCTCGGTACGAGTGGTGGCGCAGCCCGATTCCGCGTACTCGTCCTGCAGGTCGCCGCTCTCTGCGAAGCCCTGGAAGCTATCCCGGAGCTCGGTATCCTCGGGGTAGTTGTCCTTGTACCACGCCTGTTCTCCGCCGGGCGAGGTCAACACTGCATCGATCAAAATGCCGAACTCCCTAACCGTCATCGCAGGTGGCTTGCCCACGGCGCGGTTCATCGCATTGGAGTAGTGCACTTCGCACGATAGGTCTGCGACGTCTCCGGACGTGAGCGTCTCACAGGCTTCGACCGAGACCTCCGCTCCCAAGATGGACTCATACTCCATCATCCGGATTGGCGAAGAGGGCGGCTGGTCGGCACCGAAAGCGCAGTCGTCGGCACTGTATTCATCGTTGAACTCGGTGCCGCTGAGGAAGGTGGCTTGTTGACAATCGCCCCCGTACCAGGATCCAAGTGCGGCTTCCACGACCTTCGTTGGCTCCAGGGGGGCCTTACGCCATGCCACCCAGGCGTCGAGGTTCTCCAACTGAATCGTTGCGCACGACTCAGGGAACGGGCCAAATCCACAGTCCTCGTAGCCGTCGAAGCGACCTTCGATCGCGAGGAAGGTGCCCATCTGAAGCACCATCCACGAGTGCTCGGGGAATCCGAATTCTGTGATCACACCGTCTTCGACCACGACCCGGTTGGTGTCAGCATGGTCGACGGAACCGAGGGCGTCTGTCATCGCGTTCTGATAAGGCACCGTGCAGCTGAACACCCCATCTGTCCCGCCTGTGCAGTTGAGCGTCAGCCGTCCTCCGATAGCCGCCTGATAGGCCGCCTCGTCGCTTATCTGCTCGTCGGTCCGGTCCGAAAGCTCGAACAATTCGGCGGCCCGCTCGGCGTCACCCGAATAGAACGCAGCGACTCCGGCTTCGATGGTCTCGAGGTCCGTCATGGCCTCGAGACCAGGCGCAGCGGTGGTCGCGGTTGGTTCTGAAGCCACCGTTGTTGGGGTCGGTTCGACCACAGCGTCGGGCTCGCGGGCCAAGGCGAGAATCACGCCTGCCACAACCAGGACGGCGACCACTGCCGCCACCGCCCAGAGGAGACCCCTGTTCTGTTTTGGTTCGTTGGTTGTCGGTGATTGTTCTGTCTTGGTCATGAGTTTCCTCTTCGTTGTTCACGACCGACGAGGAGGGGCGGTTGGGCCCCTCCTCGATCGTTTTCCTGGGCCTTCGGTTCAGCGTGTGGTCACGTAGACGTCGGCCAGTGGTTGTCCTCCAGCGTCACGGGTGGTTCCGAAGTACAAGACCTTCCCGTTCGATGACAACGAAGGCCGGGTCTCGCCAGCCGCGCTGTTGACGTTGGGACCCAGATTCTTCGGTGTGCTCCAGCCGTGCTTCTTCTTGGTCGACGAGTAGATGTCCGCCGCCCCTTGGGCATTGGGATCGACGCGGTCGCTCCAGAAGAAGATCTCTCGGCCGTCCTTACGCACGTTGGGCTGGCCCTCGTTGGCCGTGGTGTTGATCCCCGATAGCGGCTTGCCGGCCTGGAACGCCCCGTGGCGCCACGGCGACGAGTAGAGATCGTGGTCTCCGGCTGCGT
>CAZRID010000132.1:0-8486 GCA_964600055.1 uncultured Acidimicrobiaceae bacterium | reverse complement strand
CATGAAGGGGCGAGCGAAGCTCTCCCTGGCGTAGTAGGCGGCCACTGCAGGGGCGCCCGACGCATCCGTGGCCTCATCCAAACGGGTCTTTCGCCCGTTCGAGCCGTGACGAAGAATGACCACCGGGTTGGCCCTCACGTTGTGCACCCACCCCACCTCGCCATAGGGAGAAACCACGTACTCGACCCCGTCGACCTCGATCGGGCTCACCGGGACACTCCTGGGCTGCCCACTCTTGCCCCCGGTCGTTGTCAGCAGCTGGGTCCTGCCCATCCCCCTCCGCGCCATCCACGAGGTGAAGCGATTTACTCTCCGCGTGGAAGCAGTCACCTCGTACTTCTTGGCCATGCTCGAAAGCTACTTGATTGCGGGCCGACTTTGCCCAAGAACCCCCCTCCCCCTTCGGGTACTCCCCCCTTCGGGGGGAGAAACCGACACCGGCTTTGCCCGGAGGCTCCGACCGACCCGGGCTTGCCCACGCTTCCGAGGACAACCCCTTGCATTTCACCGTCGCCGCGAAGTCCACTCCAAGAACTCGTTGACTGGTTTGGCGTTGATTACCCGGTCGGTCGTCACCCAGCCACGCTGGGCATAGGTGACGCCGTAGCCCATCCGGACCAGATCGCTGGTGTGGTGGGAGTCGGTGTCGATCACGAAGTCCACTCCTCGGGCCGTCGCCTGCCGCGCCACCTCCGCCGAGGCATCGAGTCGGTCCAGCGCCCCGTTGATCTCGAGGGCGACCCCCGTGACCTCCAACGCCTCCAGGACGACATCGATGTCGAGATCGACGCCGGGTCGACGGCCGATGTATCGACCGCTGAGATGACCGATGGCGTTCACCGATGGATCGTGAAGGGCCTTGAGGATGCGCGACGTCTGTTGATCCTGCGACAGGTCGAAATGGGAGTGGATCGAGGCGACGCAATAGTCGAACTCGAGACGGAAGTCGGCGTCGTAGTCGAGGTCCCCGTCGACACCGATGTTGAGTTCGCATCCGAAGAGGAGACGGATCTCCGGGTGTTCGTTCTGGAGCTGTCGGATCCGGTCGCGGTGGGCGAGCATGACCTCCCGGGACGAGCCGTTGATGGCCAGATTCTCTCCGTGATCGGTGAACGCCACGTACTCATGGCCCCAGGCCACCGCGGCCTCGATCATCTCCTCCAGGCTCGACCTGCCGTCGCCGGACCGGTCGGAGTGATAGTGCAGGTCGCCTCTGATCTGAGAAAGCTCAACCAGCGCAGGCAGCTCGTTCGCAGCCGCCGCCTCCACCTCACCGGTGCCCTCGCGGAGGGGCGGCGGGACGAAGGCCATGTCCAGCGCCTGATACACGTCCCCCTCGGTCTCCGAGGCCACCACTTTCTTCGCCTCAAAGAGGCCGTACTCGCTGAGCAGCCATCCTCTGTCGAGGGCGCGTTGACGGAGTGCGATGTTGTGTGCCTTGGAACCGGTGAAGTAGAGGAGAGCCGAGCCCAACTGATGAGGCTGGACGGTGCGGACATCGACCTGCATCCCCTCCCGGGTGAGAAACGAGGTCTTGGTGTCACCGGAGCCAATCACCTCGGCCACCTCGGGCAGAGCCAGCACGACGTCGGCAACAGCGGCCGCGTCGGCGGTCGCCACCACGATGTCGATGTCGCCCACTGTGTCGGAGAAGCGGCGAATCGAGCCGCATGGCACCGCCGTCTCCACGAACTCGAGCGCCGAGATTCGCGCCGCCAGGGACCGGGCCAGGGGAAGTGCCTCGACCAGCGGCGTGCGGCGGTCCTTACCGTGGAGACCGAGTCGCTCGATCGCCTTCCCGATCTTCTCTTCCGACGTCTTCCCCATACCGGGCAGCGCACGAAGCTGCTCGGTGGCGATGGCATTGCGGAGACCGTCGATGTCTTCTACCCCAAGTTCCGAGCGAAGCAGCTTGAGGGTCTTCGGCCCGAGACCGGGGATCTTGGTCAGCTGGACAAATGCCGGCGGGTACTTCTCCCTGAGGGAATCGAGCTTGGCCACGGATCCGTTGGCCTGGAACTCGAGGATCTTATCCGCCGTAGAGGCCCCCACCCCCTTGATCTCGACCAGCTCCGCCTTGCTGAGACCGGTCAACTCCGCTTGATAGCCCTCGATCCCGTGCAGGGCGTTTTCGTAGGCGCGCACCCGGAAGGCCTGGGGGCTTCCCTCATCGAGTGCGGTGAGCTTGGCCAACTCGGCCAGCATGCGAAGGATCTCGAGTCGGGTGGCCATCGGCCTGAGCCTAGATCCGTCGATCAGCCCTCAGCCAAGGCCGCAAGGGCGCCCCCCGTCACCTCGATCAAGGCTCTGGGCTCCAACTCCAACTGGATCCCACGTCGCCCACCCGACACCGCGATTGTCTCGAACCCGGATGCCGATAAGTCCAGAAAGAGACGCATCCTCTTCCGCTGACTGACAGGGCTGATCCCACCGGTCACATAACCGGTAAGACGCTCTGCGGTGGCCGGTGGAGCCAACGAGCATCGTTTGCCGCCAACGGCGCGAGCCAGTTTCTTGGTGGAGAGCCTCCCATCCACTGGAAGAACCGCCACCACCGGCTCGTCGTCGACCTCCGGCACCAGTGTTTTGAACACCTGCTGCCGGGGCATGCCGATCGCGTCGGCCACCGCCTCCCCGTAACCGTCACCGACCTTCTCGGCCACCTCGTACAGATGGACCCGGTAAGCGATTCCTGCTCGGTCGAGGGTCTCGGTGGCCCTGGTGGTTTGAGATGACACAGCTCAATTGTCTCATCGCCCGAGCCAGGCGCGTGGGTCGAACTCCGCGCGCGCTGTCTTCCCCACCAAGACCTCGCCAAACACGGGGATGTCGGCGGTCAATGCCACCGTCACCGCGACAACCCGTGTCCGCAGAGTGCCATCGACCGGGCACCAGCAGCTGACCATTTCGGCGTCGTTTCGGGCGGCGTACTCGGCGGCGAGCGACTCGGGCATTCCGGCCCCGGTCGGTGGGTAGGTGGCCACGGCGGCGGCGAGGGCCGCAGCCTCGGCAGCGGTCGCTGCCTTCTCCCGGGCATCGAAGAGAACACCCAGGGCAGCGGTGGCAATACCAATCGTGGCCACCACGGCGCACAGCGCGACCATGAGGATGGTCATCCCGCCTCGATCGCTGGTCATCTCTCTGTTCGCATCGTGGCCCGCGCCGAGAGGTCGACACCCAGGTCGGCCGGGAAAGGCCGGCCCAGCAGATGGCGAATCGAGACCGACACCGAGGCCGCTGCTCCGACCCTCGACGGCCGCTCGACCGAGATCCGAGCCCGGTCCCGCATCTCCGGCGGGAGGGAGGCGAGCACCGCCTCCACGGCCTGGGCCGGATCTGGTGTGGTGGCGGCCACCCGCGCCCCTTCGCGAGCTGCGCTCTGCAACTCGATGTGTGCTCGGGCGGCGCCAACCAATTGGATCGAAGCCACCACAACCAGAACCACGATCGGCAACACGAGGAAGAACTCCACAGTCACTGAGCCCCGCTGTTGTCTCAGAACTTTCCGGCCACCCAGTCGATCACCTTCCCAAACAAGCCTCCGAGAAGACCGCCGCCGCTTCCCGACTGGAGCCATTTCAGGGCTATCACCGCCAGCGCGGTCGCGGCGAGAATCACGAGGAAGTATTCGACCGTGCCCTGACCGCGGTCGTCTCGTGTCGCCAGCCAAGTCCATATCCGAGCCATTTGCTCTCCTTCTGTTCCGGTTTCCGACCGGTTCGGGGAGAAGTGCGGATCTCATGACAGGGGTCCCGAAAGCTCTTCGAACAGACGCAACATCGAGGGGGCGTAGAAAAGAAGAACCAAGCCCGGGAGCATCAGCAGAGTTATCGGGATCATCAATCGCACCGGCAGGGTTCGAGCCCGGGCCACCCGCCTCGTCTTCTCGGCGGCGATGTCGGCCGCGATCATCGCCCGAACAGTGTCGGCGAGTGGTGCGCCCGATTTCTGGGCACGGGCAAGCTGGGAGAGGACGCCTCTCATCTCTCCCCTCGAGACGAGAACGGCGTCGGTCAGCCCGGAAATGGTCGCTACCCGAGCCGCCAGGACCAGATCACGATGGTGGGGAAACAGTCCGGCGACCGCCTGAAGGGCACCCAGGGCCGAGCAGCCTGACCTCAACTCGACCAGGAGCAAGAGCAGGATCGGTCTGATCGGCTCATCCGGACCACGGAGCCGCAGCCGCAACTGCATGAGCCCGTGGACACCGATCCCAATCAGGGCACCTGGTGCACCGGCAACGGCCAGGCCCACGGACGCGAAGACCACTGGCCTCATCTCGCCCTCCGCAGAATGACGGCCGCGGTGACCAGGCCCGCGCAGGTGAGCCCCATTCCGAGGAGCGCCGCGGCCCGTTGGGCGGGTTGGGCCAGGTAGGCGTCAAAGCCACGGTTGGCGGTCATCGCGATGGCGGCAATCGGGGCGATGAGGAGGACCACGCCCGTGGCCTTGGCCGGCGCCGTAGCGGCGGCGACCTCATGGGCCACTTCGACCTGGGCAAGGGCGAGGTTGCCCATCTCATCGAAGAGAGCGGCCGGGGCGACGCCCATCCCGTCGGTGCGGGTGAGAAGGGCGCCCAGCTCCTGGCCGATCTCGGCGAACTCGGCACTTGCAGCCCGGGCAACGTCGCCCATGGGAGCTCCAAGCCGGATGAGCCCAACCAGCTCTGTGGCCTCCACCGACCGGGCGGCCGTCTCCAACGCCGAGCGAAACGAGGCTCCTGCTCTGAGCTCGGTCGAGATCGCGTCGCAGAACCGGGGCGCACGCATCGAGGCATCTGGCCTTTCACGCCACGAGTGGAATCCCACGATGAGTGCTGCTGGCAGAGGGAGAGCAATGGCGAATGCGAGCAGGCCAAGACGTCGCCAATCGACACCTGCGGCCAGACCGGCAGCGACCAGAGCCCAGATCATGTTCCCCCCTCGATCCCGTCAGGGCCGACGGATGCGATCTCACATATCCGCCGCACAGGCCCGACCCTCTCCATCTGCACGATCAACTCGATCGCGGCCAGCAGCTGTCTCCGCACAGCGACCTCGGCAGTGTCTCCTGCAGACAGGGCGAGGGTCTCGAGTCTCCACAGCGCCTCCTGGGGAGAGTTGGCGTGCACCGTCGACAGTGACCCGCGATGACCGGTGTTCAACGCCCAGATCAGGTCCATTGCCTCCTTGCCACGGACCTCGCCCACGATGATCCGATCAGGCCTGAGTCGGAGCGCTGAGCGCAGCAGCTGGCGAATCGTGACCTCCCCGACGCCCTCTGCATTAGCCGGGTGCGCCTCGAGTCGGACTCTGTGCCCGGGAATTCGCAGCTCGGCGGCATCCTCGATCGTCACCACGCGCTCCCCGGTGGGGATCAGGCCCGCGAGCAGGTTGAGCAGGGTCGTCTTGCCCGAACCGGTCCCCCCGCTGACCAGGATCGTCTTGCTCCCTGTCACGGCCCGTGAGAGCTGGTCGATCTGGGCGGGAGTTGCGCTGCCGGATTGCTCGAGCTGATCGAGCGACGTGATCGCCTGTGTGAAGCGCCGAATCGCGATGATCGGATAGTCCACAGCGGCGGGCGGCACCACGACGTGAATCCGGCTCCCATCGGCCAGTCGGGCGTCGACCATGGGCGACGATCGGTCGACTCTGAGCCCGAGTGGGGCAATCACCCTCTCAACCGCCGCGTACATGTCGCCCTCGCCGGTAAAGCGAGCGTCGACCCGGGTCAGCTCTCCGCCGCGCTCGACCCAGATCTCATCCGGACCATTTACCAGGATGTCGGTGACGCCGGGATCGTCGAGGAGGGGCTGGAGCGGGCCCAGGCCGAGCACCCGATCGGCAACGCTGCCTGCCCATTGCAACACCCGCCGGGGCGAGGCGATGGAGAGGAGCCGTTCGGCTTCCGCAGTGACGTCCGACCTACGCAAAGGCACCTGACCTGACGCGATGTCACCGATAACCCTGTCGATCACGCCCACGGCATCCTCCAAATCGGTTCCCACGCCCGGACCCATCTCGCCCCGCCGGCAGCTCGCCCGGCGAGCATGCGACGAACCAGCGAGCTCCGGAGCTTTGGAAGCACCGGCCCGGGACCCGATGGCCGAACTCCGGAGACGACGGGTTGCCATACGGCCGGTGTTGTCTCGCCGGTGTGAAGCAGACCGGGCAGCAGCGCCCGAACCGGCACGGTGGGCCCATCCCAGTGGCCGGACGGGCAGCGGACGACCACGGCCGGCCAGTTGGCCGCCATGGCATCGATGACAGCTCTGCAGTCGGAGATGTGCAGCGGGCCCGATGCGATCAATGCGATCCCGGTTCGACCCGGGCTCAACTCGCTGACCGAAGGCCCGTCCGCGGCTATGTCGGCAAGGGTCCTGCCCGTCCCGAGCAACAGATCACGACAGAGGTCGACGACGAGGGCCGTCCCTGCTGTCTGAGCCAAACCCAGGGCAGCCAGCAACGACAGCACCGGATCAGTCGATTCGACACCGAGAACCCCGAAACCCCCGGGAGATCTCCCCATCCCCACCATGCGATCGAACATAACGGGCCCGCGAGATCGCTACAAGGGGTCTGCTTCTCCTGCCAGCCCACTGCCAACTAGACGGAATACTGGGGACGAGGCGGCAGCTCCGGCCGACCGGTGTCTGTTTGGCCGAGGCTGCCAAGACGCGCAAACCGAGAACCCGAAAACGAGTGACGGTCTGCCTCGGCCAAAGTCGGCCGGCAATCAGAGCAGCCGACCGGCGTCTGTTTGGTCGAGGCTGGGAAAACGCGCCAGCCGACCACTCGACGATGACTGAAAGTGAGCCTCGGCCAAAGTCGGCCGGCCAACAAGCGGTCGGCCGGAGCTACCGCCGCGCGACTATTACTCGTGGCTTCCGGAGATGAAAGCGGCGCCTCGAGCAAACCCCCCCCTTCGCTGCGCTCAGGCGGTCCCCCCTTCGGAAAGTGGGGACAAAACCAGTGTGTGCCATTCGTGGCCGGCTTGTTTCACGGCTTCGATGAGATCTGCCGCCGATTCGACGTCTTCGGGGAGACTCGACACCACCTTCGGATCGAGAAGGAAGCCCTCGACCGCCCAGAGGGCGTCACGGTTCAGGTAGTGGACGACCGAGCCGGCCTCCATCTGTTTCACGGCCTCGTTGACCTTCCCCACCACCAGAGCAGGGATCGGAGTGTCCTGGGGCAGATCATCGAACTCCGAGAGCTCACCGGAACTGGTGATCGATATCCGACCGAGCTCGGTCTCGGCGAATTCACGCAGGGGCTGGGAGATGATCACGGCTCCAAAGGTACCCTCGTGTCATGACCGACCGGATCATGATCGTGGTCGCAGGCGGGCGGAGCATCCGTTTCGGCGGCGACAAGCTCATGACTCCGGTGGCCGGTCTTCCCCTCATAGCCCACACTGTTGCGGCCGTCATCGATCACGTGGACATCTGCGTTCTCGTCTGCCGCGAGGACCAGATTCCAACCCTGACCGAACTGGATATGGGCGTGGTCCTGGTTCCCGGAGGGCCTACCCGGACGGCAAGTGAGATGGCGGGGCTCGGTGCCATGGGTGGCCCGGCCGGTCTGATCGGAATCCATGACGGCGCCCGTCCCCTGGTCCCATCGCATCTCACAGAGACCCTCTTCCAGACAGCGGCCGACGTTGGCGGCGCAGTGCCACTGATAGAGCCCGCCATCCCATTGGTCCACAGGTCAGACCTCTCCCTCGTCGATGGAGCCGCCTTCGCCCAGACGCCACAGATATTCCACGGTGAGGCACTGGTTGCCGCCTACGTGAAGGCGGCCAGGATCGAGTACGAGGCTCAAGACACTGCCGAGATCGTCCAGAAGTTCAGCAAGCTCCAGATCATTGGTGTGCCCGGGGACCCAACCAACATCAAGGTGACCCACCCCGCTGACATCGAGTTGGTCAGGTCGTTGTTAGAGACTTCTCGTAGCGGACCTCGGTGAGATCGGCGCCACCGATGTTCTCGATCCTGATCGGCTTGCCGAGTGCCCAACCGTGCCGCTGGTAGAAGGTGCGGGCCCTGGTATTGCCCTCCAGCACCCAGAGCAAGGCTCGCTCGTGGCCAGCACCGGAAAGGGCGCCCTCACCCGCCACGATTAGGTCCCTTCCAATGCCGGTGCCCCAATGCTCAGGTGCCACGTAGATAGCGAAGACCTCTCCCCAGCCCTCGTCCGCGGAAGCCCCGGCCAAACAGAACCCTTCGACTTTCCCCTCGATCTCACCGACAGAGACGAGGTTTGCCTCCCGTCCCACGGCCCGCTCCCACCAGACCGTTCTGGCCTCGACGTCCAGCGAATCGAGAAAGTCCTGGTTGACCAATCCCTGATATGCCGCCTGCCAACTGG
This sequence comes from uncultured Acidimicrobiaceae bacterium, assembly GCA_964600055.1. Lineage (GTDB taxonomy): Bacteria > Actinomycetota > Acidimicrobiia > Spongiisociales > ZC4RG35 > JARDZU01. The sequence continues at coordinate 135 of CAZRID010000132.1, read as the reverse complement.
TGACGTGAACCCGCGCCAGACTGGCTGCGTCCCGGGGCTCGGCCCTTCTGATCATGGGGCAAAAGCTAGTGGTCTGTCGCCCAATTGATGCCGCGGTGTCGCCGAGTCATTCGGCGTCGCTGGCAAGGACGCAGG
>CAZRID010000131.1:0-8505 GCA_964600055.1 uncultured Acidimicrobiaceae bacterium | reverse complement strand
CGAGCCCGGTTTGGTCGCCACCACTCCCGGGAGCGGGGTGATCATGATCGCCCCTGTTTCGGTCTGCCACCAGGTGTCGACCACGGGGCACGTCCCGCTGCCGATGGTCTGCTGGTACCAGATCCAGGCCTCGGGGTTGATCGGCTCGCCGACCGTCCCGATCAGCCGCAGCGAGGAGAGGTCGTGCTTCTCCACATGCTGGTCGCCCCATTTCATGAAGGTGCGGATGGCGGTCGGGGCGGTGTAGAAGATGGTGACCTTGTAGTCCTCGATGATCTGCCACAGCCGGTCGAAGTCGGGGAAGTTGGGGGCGCCTTCGTACATGACACCGGTGGTGCGGTTGGAGAGAGGGCCGTAAACGATGTAGCTGTGACCGGTGACCCAGCCGATGTCGGCGCCGCACCAATAGACGTCGCTGTCGGGTTTGATGTCGAACACGTAGTCATGAGTGGTGACGATCCCGGCCAGGTAACCGCCTTGGGTGTGCACGATCCCCTTCGGCCGACCGGTTGTCCCCGAGGTGTAGAGGATGTAAAGCGGGTCCTCGGCGTTGAGGACGACCGGCTCACACTCGGCGGACTGCCCGTCGACCAGATCGTCCCACCAGAGGTCACGACCCTGGGTCATATCCACTACGTGGTCGGTTCGTCTGAGAACGATGACGTGCTCCACTCCCGGGGTGCTGTTCAAGGCGATGTCGGCGTTGGCCTTGAGCGGGACCACGTTCCCCGCCCGCCATGCCCCGTCCTGGGTGATCACCACGTGGGCGTCGGCGTCGAGGATCCGGCTCGAGAGGGCGTCGGACGAGAAGCCACCGAACACGACTGAGTGGACGAGGCCGAGACGGGCGCAGGCGAGCATGGCGATCGGCAGCTCGGGCACCATCCCCATGTAGATGGCAACCCGATCGCCCTTCTCCAAACCGAGCCCCTTCAGCCCGTTGGCGAACCGGCACACCTCGACATGAAGCTCCCGGAAGGTCAGGGTGCGGGTGTCGCCGGGCTCGCCGACCCAGTGGTAGGCAGCCTGTTCGCCATGGTCGGCAAGATGGCGGTCGAGGCAGTTTTGGGAGATGTTGAGCTCTCCGTCGGCAAACCACTTGAAGAAAGGGGGGTTGGAGTCGTCGAGGACCTGGGTCGGCTCCTTGTGCCAGGTGATCCGGCTCAGGGCCTGCTTCTGCCAGAAGGCGAGGTAGTCCGCAGCCCCCTCCTCGTGGATGCCGGGCTGGGCGTTGGCCTGCTCTGCGAACTCGGCGGAGGGTGTGAACTTCCGGTCTTCCGAGAGCAGGTTCTCCAGGGCCTGAGACATGTGTGCTTACTCCTCTTCCGTTGTCCCGTTGTTGGAAACTACCAGCGGCTTGCGGACCCGCCACCAGGTGCCCAGACCGACCAGGGCGGCGGCGATCATGAGGATGTCGCCGGTGCGGGCGTAGATTGATCGTGCGAAAGGGGGCAAGGTGGCAGTCAGGATCTCCATCGTTCCCAGCCCGGTTGTTTCTGAGGAGAACGCCCCAGACTCGTCGACGAACACCGAACTACCGGTCACAGCGGCGTGAATCAGCGGTGTGCCCAACTCGGCGGCGCGCATCCGGGTCATTCCAATGAACTGATCCGAGCCCGGGGTTGTCCCATAGGAGCCCTCGTTGGTCGCGACCACCATCAGATTCGCACCGGCCCGGGCGTGTTGCCTCGGATAGCGAGAGAATCCTCCTTCGAATGAGATCACCGAGCCCAGATGCACCCCGTCTCCCAGGTCGAACACAACAGATCCCTCCCCCGGGATCATGTCTCGCGGAACCTGGTCCAGATCCGGGATCCACTCGAACAAGGGTCGGAACGGGATGTATTCCCCGAACGGCACCGGGTGTTGCTTTCGATACTCGCCGGCGATCTCTCCCTCGGGGTTGAACACCACGTTGGCATTGATCCAATGCGTCTCATTGACCGAACGGTCACTGCCGACAAGGAACCAGGCACCGATGCGGCGTGCCTCGGCCCCGATCGCCTCTCCGATCTCCGGGTTCTGCACCGGGTCGGCATTTGAGGAGCCGGTTGATCCTTCCGACCACACCACCAGATCCACCGACCCCGGCTCGATCTGTCTGGTCCATTCGAGGTGCTGCTCGAAAGTCCTCAGACGCTCGTCCGGTGGGCAGTGCTCGAAGGGGCATGGTGTCGATCCCTGAACGATGGCCGCGGTCAAGGAGATCGAATAACCGGGCGTCGGGACGTTCCACACCAGACCAACGAAGAGGAGTCCGACCAGGGCGGCAAGGAGGCCTATCTGCCAGCGGCGGCGCTGGCCGCCCACGACTAAGACCACAGCCGCCAGCACCCCGACTCCCACAACCGTGATGCCCGAGGTCCCGATCAACGGAGCAACTGCCCTCACCCAGCCCTGATCGGAGAGGGCGTAACCCACCGCCCCCCATTCGAACCCGTTGAACGGGAAGTGGTAACGAATCAGCTCCATCAGCGCCCATCCGCCGACGGCAAGGAGGAACCAGGCCCCGCTGGGCCGGTCGTTGTACTTGGTCAGCCACCATCCGTATGCAGCGAGGAACGATGCCTGAAGGATCACCAACGGGATCACGGCGATGAGACCCAGTTCTGAGAACCACCAGAGCAAACCACCAAAGAAGGTCAGGCCGTATAGGGCGCCGTAGAGAAGACCCTGCCTGCGGTTGTCAGCGGTCCGCAACCCTGCCAGGAACAACATCACCCCGGGCAGGATCAGCCAGCCCGGGCCCAACCGGGGAAAGGCAAGGACCGAGAGAACGGCGCCGCCGATGACCAGGAGACCACCAATCACCGGCGGGAGGGTAGGAAGCCAATCGTTCTGTGAACGAAAACCTGCTGCATAAGTCGAAAAAGGTTCACAGAAAAGTCCGTATCCTGATCACCATGTGGGAAGGTGATGTTTGGGTCGCGGTGCGTGCGGCACGAGCCGGTGCCGAGGTCGTGCGCCGCGGCTTCCACGAGGAGTTCGCCACCGAGATGAAGGGTGCGGTCGACCCGGTGACCGAGATCGACCGGGAAGCCGAGGAGGCGATCAAGGCCGTCCTGGAGTCCCACTTCCCCAACGACGCGCTGCTCGCGGAAGAAGGCGGCGGGGCCGACTGGCGGGGTCGCCGGGTCTGGATCGTCGACCCTCTGGATGGCACCGTCAACTTCGTCAACCGGATCCCGCAGGTGGCGGTTTCTGTGGCGCTGTGGAGCGAGGGAAAACCCCTGGTCGGTGTTGTCATCGACGTGGCCCGTGACGAGGAGTTCGTCGCGGTGACCGGACAGGGAGCGCACAGCAACAATCAGCCGATCCACGTCTCGGAGACGCCCACCCTCGAGGACTCCCTTCTGGTGACCGGTTTCCCCTATGACCGTCAGGAGCACGCCCGTGCCTATCTCGACGTGATGGAGCAGGTGATGACCCGCTCTCGGGGCACCCGCCGGATGGGTGCTGCCGCTCTCGACATGGCCTGGGTGGCGTGTGGGCGGTTCGACGGGTACTGGGAGCACGGTGGCCCCGCCGGGGTCAAACCCTGGGATGCCGCGGCCGGAACCCTCCTCGTTACCGAGGCGGGGGGCATGGCAACCGACAGCAAGGGCTCTATCAACGATCTGGAGTCATCGGCCTTCGTCGTCACCAACGGCAAGATCCACGAGGAACTGCGTGCGATCGTCGACGATTACATGCCCGAGCACCTACGCTGATGTACCACGACCACCATTTCCACCCCCTCGGCTATGCCGACCTGATCAACGGGTTGGAACTGATGGATGCGCCCGATCTGGGCGAGGTCATGCGACGCGTTGCCGCCAGGGCGGATCAGGTGAGTGGCCCGATCATCGGCCAGCGACTCAACGACGAAGGCGTAGCCGAGATTCGTCTGCCCACCAGGGCCGATATCGACGACGCTATCAGTGATCGGCCGGTCCTTCTCTATCGCTACTGCGGCCACATAGCCGTGGCCAACAGCTCGGCCCTGGCCTTGGCAGGCGTCGATGCCGCGACCACCGATCCGGCAGGAGGGTCGTTCGACCGGGATGTCACCGGAGCTCCGACCGGTGTCCTGCGAGAGACCGCGATCGGCGTCGTGTCCGCTGCCCTGGCGCCAACCGTGCAGGCTCTGTCCGATGTCGAGATCCTCAGAGCCTTGGGCCGTCTCCCGGAGATGGGTATCGGCTCGGTGACGGGAATCGTCTCAGTGGGCGAGCCCCTCTGGTGCGGTGTGCCCAATGAGCTCGAAGTCATCTGCAGACTGGCACCGGCTCTCCCGGTCGACATCGATGTGCTCGTCATCGCCAGCAATCCGGTGGAGCTCGCCGAGGCCGCCGAGCAGATTAGGAAAAGTCAGGGCCATGTCCGATTTCTCGGCTGGAAGGAATTCGCCGACGGGAGCTTTGGTGGGCACACCGCGGCGATGCATGAGCCATTCACAGATCGCCCCGACATCCTGGGGATGGACCGGCTCGACCCGGAGCATGTCAGGACGATGGCTCGGGCCTCGATGATGCTGGGCGGTTCGGTCGCCATCCACGCCATCGGTGACCGTGCCAACGACCAGGTTCTCGATGTGTTCGAGGAGTTGATCGGCATGGGGGCGGATCCCGAACGGCTCCGAGTGGAACATGCCTCGCTGTTGACCGAGGCCGCGGTCGAGCGCATGGCGCGGCTCGGGGTGACGGCATCCGTGCAACCAGCCTTCCTCGCTTCCGAGGCAGGCTGGCTGGTGAAACGTCTAGGTGAGGAGAGGATGAACCGGGTCTACCCGTTCCGCTCCCTGATCGAGGCCGGTGTCACCGTAATCGGGGGCAGCGACTCGCCCGTCGAGCACCCCGACCCGGAGGTCGGGATCACCGCCGCCATGGAACGCCACGGAATCAACCCCACCGAGGCCCTGACCGAACCCCAAGCCCAGGCCCTCTTCGCCCCACCCGGCCGCCTCTGACAGCCCTGCTACGCCCAACCTGAGGTTCCACGTTTCATATGTGAAACGAACGGTCTCAGGTTGGCAGCGTCGCGGCGCCTTCACGCAGAACGACGGAGGCCATGGTGCCCCACCATCTCAGCTGGAGCGGGAAGATCGGGCCCGACCGCCTCAGCGATGATGCGTTGGCCCTCCAAGGCCAGTTCGTGGTTTCGCTTCATCACTGCATCCCATCCCCCGACCTCGAGGCCGGCCACCAGATTCAGCACGTCATGGATCACAGCCCAGGCGCTGAAGTCATCGGTGCCAAGCCAGTCGAAGAGAAGCCGGTAACGGTCCTCCGTCCCCTCCACCAGGGCGTTGTAGCCATGTGAGATCACCGGGGGAACTCGACACGGTCGCCTCGGGTGCGAGAAAGGCCGCCCCCTTAGGCGCACAGATCCATTTGTGCAGGTTTCCCGTGTACCAGGAGGCGCCCACTCGTCGATCGCGAGCGGCACTTGGCCGGGGCGTGGGCGCCTTCGACGAGCACCGGGAGCTCCGGCTCGAGGACCGAAACGATGTCTTCGATTGGGAACAACAGAGCTGTCGACGATGTGATGCGGTCGATCACCGCCAGCCTCGTCCTCGAGGCCCGCCTCGGTGACCCCGTGATGGGTCGTCGATCTGGAACGGTATGCGGGCGGCCGCCACCTCGGCACCGGCGGCTCAGCGGTGAACCGGAGGACTTGCCGCACCGCGTTGTAGTCGTTCGCCGTGGTCAACAACTGGTCGCCGGGTCGTACGAAGAGCTCCATTGACCGGAGCGCCGAGGCAACCCCGGCGTTTGCGTTCCGGACCGGCGGATTCCCGACCGAGTCGGCGCCGACGAAGCTGGACAGGGCATCGCGCGCTCGATCCATCGCCGGTTGCATCTCCCGGGAAACCAATCGGCTTGGATTGGCCTCCACACGATTCCGCCACTCCGTTGGGCTTCGAGAACCTCATCGAGCACGGCGCCAAACGACCCGTGATTCATGTGGTGGGTTCCTGGCTCGAGTGCCCACATCTTCGTGAGATTAGAGGTGCCGATCGTCCGAACCTGAGGCCGTTCGTTTCACATATGAAACGTGGAACCTTAGGTTCGCTGTTTCAAACCCCGGTCGGCAAGCGCCGGGCCCTCGCTAGCGTGCCCGGATGTTCGACTTCACGAGACCCGACGACATCTCGTCAGCCTCCTGGGCAGAAAACCGAACAACGAGGCGTTCTTGCGCAAGGTAGGGATCTCCTGATGACACAACTCGACTTTGGCTTCTCGACGGTGACCGCCGACAACGTGGAACAGGGCATGGACGCGGCGCTGGCCGAAGCGCAGCAAATTCTGGAGGAGGCGATCGCTCCCAAGGACCAGCGCACGTTCGAGAACACGATGCGACCCCTCGACCGGATCAGCGACACCCTCTCCAAGGCCGGCGCCCGCTACGTGTTCATGGGGTATGTCCACACCGAGAAGGACGTTCGATCTGCGGGCAAAGCGGCCGAAGAGAAGCTGGAGACATTCGGGGTGGAGATGGTGTTCCGCGACGACCTCAACGCCGCGGTCCAGGAGTATGCGGCCACAGAAGAAGCCAAGGCCCTGGAAGGTGAGCCGACCAGGTTCCTCGAGTTCACGCTCCGTGACCTGCGTCAGGCCGGCCATGACCTTTCCCCCGAGGCCCGGGCCCGGGTCAAGGAGAGGACCCAGCGTCTCGTCGAGCTGGGCGTCCGCTTCCAGGAGAACATCGACGAGTGGGACGACCACATCCTGGTCACACGAGACGAGCTGGAGGGTCTCCCCTTCGCCTTTGCCGAGTCGCTCGAGACCGACGAAGAGAGCGGCAAGCTCAAGGTGACCCTGGCCTACCCGCACGTGATCCCGTTCACCGAGAACGCCAAGCGACGCGACCTGCGCGAGGAGCTCTCGTTCAAGTTCAACACCCAGGCTGTGGAGGCCAACCGGAAGCTTCTCGAGGAGGCGGTCGAGTTGCGACACGAGATCGCCCAGGAGTTCGGTGTCCCTAGCTGGGCACATCATCGTCTCGAAGAGCGGATGGCCAAGGACCCGGAGCGGGTCTCGGGGTTCTATGAGGACCTGGTCCCGCCTCTCACCAAGCAGGGTGAGAACGACATCCAGGCAATGGGCGACCTGCTCGAGGCGGATACCGGCGACGCCCATCTCCAGGTCTGGGATTGGCGCTACTACGACACCCAACAGCGTCGCACCGATTATGGCGTGGACCCCTTCGAGGTGGCCGAGCACTTCCCCCTCGAATCGGTGCTGGACGGCATGTTCGCCCTGGTCCAGGAGACACTCGGGCTCGACTTCCGTGAGGTGCCCGACCCCGATGTGTGGCATCCCGACGCCCGGCTCTTCGCCATCCACGACGCGGAAACCGGTGAGGGGCTCTCCCATTTCTATCTCGACCTCTTCCCCCGGGAAGGCAAGTACGGGCACGCCGCCGAGTTTCCGATGATCCCGGGTCGACGTCTCGAGGACGGGTCGTATCAGAACCCGGTGTGCGCCATGGTCGCCAACTTCACCAAGCCCACCGCTTCGGCGCCTTCGCTACTCCAGCACGGTGAGGTTGAGACCCTGTTCCACGAGTTCGGGCATGTGCTTCACCAGAACCTGGGGCGGACCGAGATGGCCAGGTTCTCCGGCACCAACGTGGAGCGTGACTTTGTCGAGGCCCCGAGCCAGATCATGCAGCACTGGGTGTGGCGGGCCGATGTCCTGCGCCGGTTTGCCCGTCATCACAAGACCGGTGAGCCGATCCCTGACCGCCTGGTCGAGCAACTGGTGGCGGCCCGACAGCTCAATGTGGCGATCCACCAGCTTCGCCAGCTCCAGTACGGCTGGTTGGACCAGTCGCTACATGGCACCGAGGCCGAGGTCGACCTCGATCTTGTCCTACGCGAGGCCGCCCGGATCAGCCTGTTGCCGTTCCACGAGGGAACGTTCTCGCTGGCCTCGTTCGGCCATCTCATGGGTGGTTATGACGCCGCCTACTACGGGTACATGTGGTCCGAGGTGTTCGGTGACGACATGTTCACCCGCTTCGAGGAGGAGGGGGTCACCAACCCTGAAGTTGGAATGGCCTATCGCCGCCAGGTGTTGGAGAAGGGTGGATCAGTGGACGCAGACGAGATGCTGACCAATTTCTTGGGCCGTGAGCCGGAGAACACCGCCTTCCTGAGGAAACTCGGGATCGGGTGAGTCTCAGGTTTCGGCGTCGGGTGCCGAAATACTGGGGTGTCGGTCGTTGCAGATTGGCAGATTCCCAGGGGTGAGCGTCTAAACTGGTAATTACGGGAACCGTGAGGGCGGTCCCGACGTCTCAATCCCAACAGATGGTGATCGTTTATCGCCGTTTTACGGGCCGACTCGCACAGTATGAGTGCGGGCAAGGCTCCGAGGGAGATCCGGTCTCAGGAATCACATGAGACATCAAGAGGTTTCAGCTAATACCGGCCCAGGTCAAGGAGGGCCCAAATGACAGACATTGTTAGAGGAGCAGCCATCAAAGGCATGACACGACCTTCGAAGCGTTTTCACGAAG
>CAZRID010000130.1:0-8547 GCA_964600055.1 uncultured Acidimicrobiaceae bacterium | reverse complement strand
TGGGGGTCGCCCCGGTTGGCGTCGATCGAGCCGAAGATCCCGTTGGCGACCGAATAGGCGACTTCGTGATGGAACGAGTGCCCGGCGAGGGTGGCATGGTTGCCTTCGATGTTCACCTTGTACTCGTCGGCCAGGTCGTATCTGGTCAAGAATCCGTGGACGGTCTGACAGTCGTAGTCGTATTGGTGTTTGGTGGGCTCTGCCGGCTTGGGCTCGATCAGGAGGGTGCCCTCGAAACCGATCTTGTGTTTGTGTTCCGCAACCAGTGTCAGGAACCGGGCGAATTGGTCGGCTTCTCGTCTCAGGTCGGTGTTCAACAGGGTTTCGTACCCTTCCCGGCCTCCCCACAGCACATAGTTCGCTCCGCCGAGACGGTGGGTGGCTTCCAGGGCGTGTTTGACCTGGGCCGCTGCGTAGGCGAACACCTCAGGGTCGGGGTTGGTCGCGGCTCCGGCGGCATAGCGAGGATGGGAGAACAGGTTGGCTGTGCCCCAGAGCAGTCTCACCCCGGTTTCGGCCATTTTCTCCTCGGCATAGTCCACCATCACCGAGAGGTTCGACACCGATTCGGAGAATGTGTCTGCTTCGGGGGCGATGTCGACATCGTGGAAACAGAAGAACGGCGTGCCCAACTTCGAAAAGAATTCGAAGGCAGCGTCCATCTTCAATCGGGCCGCTGCCAACGGGTCGGTGGTTGGAGCGAGCCAAGGACGGTCAAACGTCCCCGATCCGAACACGTCAGCACCAGGCCAGTTGAACGAATGCCAGTAACACACCGCAATCCGCAGGTGATCCTCCATTCGCTTCCCCAACACCAGCCGATCCGGGTCATACACCCGAAAGGCCAGGTCATCAGGGCCCGAGCCGCCAAAACCGACTTGACCCTTCACATCCCCAAAAAACTCCGACATCCTCGTCCTTCCTGGTCCCGATGACCGTGGTACCTATTTGGAGCCAGGCCCAACCGTTTCGGCCGTCTTGATCGGAACCTGGCGAACACTATTTCCACAAGACGCTCCGGGCAAAGGACGGGCCGGCTCCAAGGGTGGCCCTTCGCCGGCACGAGGGTGTGATAAGAATGTTCGGACGTGACCCGACCACTCCACTCCATCCCCATCGTGGTCATCGTCGCCATCGCCATCGGGCTCGCCGGCCAGAACCCGGTGATGGCCACCGACTCGAACCTGGGCCCGTTCACCGATGACAACGGTCATCCCGGTGAGCCCTACATCGAGTGGCTGGCCGAGCGGGGGATCGTCCAGGGGTGCAACCCACCGGCCAACACTCGCTTCTGCCCCGACCGACCCCTGAACCGCGCCGAGGCGGCCAAGATCGTCGTCGGTGTCGGTTTGAAGGCGGGCGGGTTCCCACCGATACCCTCCGCCCTCCCCGACCGATTCTTCGATGACGACGAGATCTGGGCAGGTGCCGCCTCCCGACTCGCCAACTACCTCGCCCATCTCGGGGTCATCGACGGATGTGACCCGCCGACCAATCGCCGGTTCTGCCCCACCGACCCGTTGAAGCGGGGACAGGTGGCCAAGATCCTGGTCGGGGCCTTCGGTCTTACCGCGCCCGACACCTACGCCTCACCTTGGACCGACACTGCCGGTCGCTTCTACTACCGGGCGGCGCGGATAGGTGCCTTTCACAACATGTGGGACTCCAGCGCCGGGCGCTTTGCCGGCAATGGCATCGTCACCCGGGCCGAGTTCGCCCGGGCGATAGTCCTGGCCATGGGGGAGGACCTTTGCCCTCCGGCCCCGTTCACCGCGGAGCGGGCCGGATCATTGGATCGTCGCTTCCCAAACCAGTCGTTTGCCGCATATGCCTATCACACCAGCACCGGATGTGCCTACTGGATGAACCCCGAAGCCAGGCTGCGCACGGCCTCGGTGTTCAAGGCCATGGTCATGGCGGGGACCCTCTACGAGGCTCAATCAGACGGGCGGGGCGTCAGCTCATGGGAAAGGAGCCAGCTGGTCCCGATGATCACCGAGTCGGCCAACAACCCGGTCCGGGCCTTGTGGAACCACTTCGGTGGCTCGCCCTGGTTCAGCCGCCAGGCGAAGCTGTTCGGGCTGACCCAGACCTCGACGGTGGGCGATTCGGAGACGGGATGGGGGCGCACCTCGACGTCGGCCAAGGATCAGGGAGACCTCATCCGCCAGGTGCTTCTCGGCGATTGGGGGCCGATCGACCAGACGTACCGTGACTACGCATGGGACTTGATGACTTCGGTCGTGCCCAGCCAGACTTGGGGCGTCACCGAGGGCGTGCCTTCGGGTTGGGTCGTGGCTCAGAAGAACGGGTTTGCCGGCGGCGTGGCCAACTCGGTCGGGTTCGTGCGTCACCCCGACAGTGTCGAGGGATACGTCGTTGTGGTTCTGACCAATGGCTGGTCTGCCTGGGAGCGAGGAGTGCCGACAGTCAACGAGATTTCGGGCTGGGTGTCCGGAGCCCTGGCAAAGTGACCCTTCGATGACACATATCGGAGTGCTCACCGCGGGTGGCGACTGCCCCGGGCTCAATGCCGCGATTCGTGGTGTTGTGGTGCGGGCGAGTGCCGCCGGGGCCTCCGTGTCCGGGATCAAGAACGGATGGCAGGGGCTGATTGATGGACAGGTCGAGCGATTGGGCCGTAACGATGTCCGCGGCATCATCACCCGGGGCGGGACCATCCTCGGGACATCCCGCGCCGATCCATATGTCCACGGCACCGGCCTCGCCTCGCTCCGGCCGACATTGGATGAGACCGGCATCGACGTCATGGTCGTGATCGGCGGTGACGGCTCGCTCCGCACGGCTGCGCGTCTCGGCGAGGAGGGGCTCGCGGTGGTCGGTGTCCCCAAGACGATCGACAACGACATCGCCGGGACCGATGTTTCCTTCGGATTCGACACCGCGGTTCAGATCGTGACCGACGCCATCGACCGACTCACTACTACAGCCGAAGCCCACAACCGGATCATGGTGGTCGAGGTGATGGGGAGGCAATCCGGGTGGATCGCCGTTCATGCAGGTTTGGCTGGGGGCGCCGAGGCGATCCTGGTGCCCGAAGAGGAATACGACCTTGATGACCTAGCCAGCCGCATCATCGCACGTCACGATTCGGGAAGCGCCTACTCGGTTGTTGTCGTGGCCGAAGGATGCCCGGCGCCCATCGGGGGGCGGATCATGGCGGGGACGGACACGAGTGGCTTCGAGCGGTTGGGTGGCGTCTCGACAGTGGTCGCAGCTGAGTTGGAAAGACTCACCGGCTATGAGACGAGGACGATGATCCTCGGGCATCTACAGCGGGGGGGCACACCTACTGCCTTTGACCGTGTCCTCGCCACCCGACTCGGGATTCGTGCTGCCGAGGCTGCCCTCGACGGTGATTTCGGGATGATGGTTGCCAGTCGGGGCGCCGAACTCGTCCTGGTCCCGCTTTCCGCGGCTGTGTCGGAACCGAGATCGGTGCCCCAACCACTGCTCGACGACACCAAATGGTTCGGGGTGTAGGGGTTCCGTCGATCAGCCGTGCTCTCGTAACGTCTCGATGATCTGGACGGGGTAGGGGCCACTTGGCGCCTGAATGACTGCCTTCTCCCCGACCCGGCGACCGAGCACGGCCCGGGCAAGTGGTGACTCGGCGGATATCCGACTCGAGTCGAGCACGGCTTCGGCCGGGTCGACGATCAGATGCTTGTCGGTCTCTCCGTCCTCTGTCTTGATGGTCACCCAGTCACCGATTTGAACCACGTCGGGGTCCTCGGGGATCTGGTCGATGCTGCCCGCCGTCTCCAACACGTACCTGAGCTGCTCCAGCTCACGGGACGCCAGGTCGTATTCGAGTTGCAGGGACAGGTCATCCTCGGTTTCCTCGATGGCCGCGACGACGGTGGGGATTGTCTCCTCCTCCAGCCGGCGGGCGCGCTCCTCGAGACGCTTCCTGCCTTCGTCGGTGAGAAGCGGTGGTTCGCTCGATGAGGACATTCTCAGCTCCTTGCCTTGGTGACGCCGCGGCGTTGGGGTCATTCTGGCCGGACCGATGGCCAACCGTGAGATCTATTCGGGGTCGCGAAGGACGATCTCTCCTTCACCGGTGTCGGGATAGGCGAAAGCAAGAAGGCGCTCGGCTTCCTCTATCACATCACGACGCTCTGATCTCGAGATCGCTCGCTGCAAGTCGATCTCCAAACGTGAGCCGGGCTTGGTCTTGCTCGCCTTCCAAGCGCCGCTGAACATCCCGTCGACCATCAGGTTCCCGACCCAACCCTTGGGGATCACTCCCTCCAGGAAGAAGCGGGAGCGATCGGCGTGGCCGAGCAAAAGGTTGTCGTACTCTGGCAGGAATCTCGCAGGTGCCGGGGTGTCCTCACCCACGATCGACCGGTCGGGGAGATCCAACAACTCGATCCCGTTCTCGCCCTTGAGCTTCCGGAGCTTGGGCCGACGCATCCGCTCCACGACATCTCTCACCCCGGCCATTCCCGACCACGCCCGGATGTCACCCACCGAAGCGGGGCCAAATGCGGCTAGATATCGCCGCACCGTGCCCTCGGCAAAGGTCCCCGTCTCGAGCCCCGTCCCCGCCCATGTCTCGATGCTGGCCCATGCCGCGGGTCCGCTTTGCTGCCACAGGCCCCGGGGCGGAATCTGGACAACAGGAAGCAGGTACGTTGCGACCTGAGCCAGGGAGGCAGAAGGGACGTCCGGCCATCTCTCCGCGAGGAGTGGGCCCAACTCGGCACGGGTCATCGGCCGGTTCTCGAGCAGCTTCCTCGCCATGGCGAGCAAGTCATCCCGATCGACGTCCTTGGTGTCTCTGGCAAAGGCAGTGGACCCCAGGGTCCGTGCGAGAACCGACTGGAGTTGTGGTCGCAGGGTTAGAAAGTCGGGCGTGGTGACCAGATGGATGGTGGCGCGCATCAGTTGGCCGCGCACCGCCTCGCGTCTCGAGATCATCTCCGAGAGCTCCCCGGCGGCGAATCCCTCTATCCGTGACCACAACGCCCAATAGGGGTCGTTCGGGTTCTGCGCCTGCATCCCCACCAGGTGCTCGATGACGTGGGCGGCGGAGGCGGTCGACCGTGCCAGAAGGGATTGACGATGCAAGGTGGTTCGGTTGAGCGCACGAAGGCTGATCCGATCCATCGCCTGCGACTCTATAGCCACCGGATGGCGCCGCATCGGGGTTGGCCCTGGAGATCGTTAACTTTGGGCGGGTGGAGATTGCTCCCGAGCCCACCACCCAATACCCCTGGGGAAGTTCGCCGACTCCGTATGAGGAGATCGGCGGAGACGCGGTGGTCCGGTCACTTGTCGAGAGGTTCTATGACCTCATCGAGGAGGAGTCGCCCCACCTCCGGGCCATGCTGCCGAAGGACACTTCGACCTCGCGCCAGAAGCTGTACGAGTTCCTCAGCGGATGGCTGGGCGGACCCCCGCTCTACACGGAGAGACGAGGGCATCCCAAGCTGAGACTGCGTCACATGCCTTTCGACATCGGCACCCCCGAAGCCGAAGAGTGGATGCGGTGCATGAGGAAAGCGATTGCATCGATAGGGATCGAGGATCGTCTGGCATCGTTTCTCGACGCGGAGCTGGATCAGGCGGCGCAGGGTCTGCGCAATCGCCCCGACCCCGGCGTGATTGTTCCCACAGTCAGCCCGACACGACACATTTCCTCCCCCGAAGGGGGAGGTGGCCCGCTAGGGCCGGAGGGGGTTCCTCTAGTGCTTGATCTCGAGGCCACCGAACAGGACGGTGGCGTTGATCGAGAGCACCGGCGCATCTGACGGCAGGGAGTCCTTGACAGTGGCGTTCTCGATCCCGCCGAACAGGGGCAGCCCTCGCACCTGAACCTGCCATCCGTCGGGAACCCTTATCTCCACGCCTCCGAAGGCCGCGAAGATGTCGAGTTCGGCGTCGGGCGCGGGCAGTGAGTCACGGAGATCGATCTCGGCGCCACCGAACACAGCGGAGACGCTGCCGCCTTTGAACTGCTTGGAGTGGGAGGCGAGCTCGCTGCCGGAGAACACGTTGAAGCTGTTGATCCGGTCACCGACCTCGGTTCGTGATCCAAGGCCGCGGCCAAAGATGACCAGAAGACCCACCAGGATGATCGCTGCCGGGATGATGATGTTGCTGAGATCGACGATGTCGAGGTTGGAGAGAAGGAAGGCCACACCGACCCCGGTGATGATCAACGCCACCGGCCAGTGCCGGGGATTGGCGGCGAACGTGAGTATCCCGGCCAGGATCACCACTGCCGGCCACCAGTTGCCAATCACCTCACCGGCATCGAGCACATCGGCGTTGTCGAGGAGCAGCAGGGTGCCCACTGCGACGATCAGAACCCCGAAGAAGAGCCGTCCCCAGTTCATCAAACTCCTTGCTCGGGAAGACTCTAGGGCCTCGCCTCGTTGCCGATCCGAACCGAATGCAGGGCGTCACGCATATGTGACGCCCTGCATTCGGAATGCGGTTGGTCAGTCCCCGGCCAGACGTAGGATCGGCAACGCTAGGCCGTAGCCAAGCTGCGAACAAGACGCAGAAGGTCGGGAATGGAACTGAATCGGCTAACCGAGAAGTCACAACAAGCCCTGAGCGAGGCCCAGTCGCTGGCTATTCGCCTCGGGCATACCGAGGTTGACGGCGAGCATCTGCTGTTGGCACTGATGACCCAGCCCAATGGCCTCGTGCCACGTCTCATCACCCAGGCGGGAGGCGATCCGGCTCGGCTGAGTGCCGACCTCGAGGCCGACCTGGCGAAACGCCCCACGGTCATCGGCGCCGGTCTTTCGCCCGGTGAGGTCCGGATCACCCAGCGTCTGGCCCAGGTCCTGGATTCAGCCGACCGGGAGGCGAAACGACTCAAGGACGAGTACGTCTCCGTTGAGCACCTGGTCATCGCCTTCTTGGGGGAGCGAGACGACACGGCGGCTAAGCGACGTCTCAACGAGCAGGGGATCACCCGGGACGGTTTCCTCGAGGCGCTGACCGCCATCCGTGGCCATCAGAGGGTCACCTCCGCCACACCCGAGGCCGCCTACGAGGCGCTGGAGAAATACGGGCGTGACCTGGTCACCGATGCCAGGAACGGGAAGCTGGACCCGGTGATCGGCCGGGACAGCGAGATCCGGCGTGTGATCCAGATCCTTTCCCGAAAGACCAAGAACAATCCCGTCCTGATCGGTGACCCGGGTGTGGGCAAGACCGCCATCGTCGAGGGGCTGGCGCAGCGCATCGTGCGCGGCGATGTGCCCGAAGGTCTCCGGGACAAGACGGTCTTCGCCCTCGACATGGGCGCCCTGATCGCCGGGGCCAAATACCGGGGTGAGTTCGAGGAGAGGCTGAAGGCGGTGCTCGGAGAGGTGAAGGCAGCCGAGGGGCGAATCCTGCTCTTCGTCGATGAGCTGCACACGGTGGTGGGGGCAGGTGCAGCCGAAGGCGCCATGGACGCCGGGAACATGCTCAAGCCGATGCTGGCCCGGGGTGAGCTGCACATGATCGGTGCCACCACGCTCGCCGAGTATCGAAAGCACATCGAGAAAGATGCGGCCCTGGAGCGCCGTTTCCAGACCGTGTTGGTCGACGAGCCGTCGGTCGAGGATGCGATCTCGATCCTGCGCGGCCTTCGTGAGCGCTTCGAGGTGTTCCACGGGGTAAAGATCCAGGACGCCGCCCTCGTCGCCGCCGCGGTCCTCAGCCAGCGCTACATCACCGACCGCTTCCTCCCGGACAAGGCGATCGACCTGGTCGATGAGGCGTGCGCGATGCTCCGCACCGAGATCGATTCGATGCCGGCCGAGCTCGACGAGCTGACGCGCCGGGCCACACGGCTCGAGATCGAAGAGGCGGCCCTGGCCAAAGAGAAAGACTCTGCGAGCAAGAAACGCCTGGAAGAGCTGCGGCGGGAGCTGGCCGACCTGAAGACAGAGGCGGCGGCGATGCGGGGCCAATGGGATGCCGAGCGAGACATCCTCAGACAGGTCCAGGAGCTGAGGGCCGAGATCGAGCGGAAGCATCGCGAGGCCGAGGAGGCCGAACGCGCATATGACCTCGACCGTGCCGCCCGGCTGCATCATGGGGAGCTGCCCGAGCTCGAGCGCAGGTTGAAGGAGGGAGAGGACAAGCTTGCCGCCGAGCAGGGTCAGCACCGTCTCCTGCGCGAGGTCGTCACCGAAGAGGAGATCGCAGACATCGTCTCCAGGTGGACCGGCATCCCGGTCAGCCGTCTTCAGGAGGGCGAACGTGAGAAGCTGCTCCGTCTCGACGTTGTCCTCCATGAGCGCGTCGTTGGTCAGGACGAAGCCGTGCAATTGGTCGCCGACGCCATCATCCGGGCCCGCTCCGGGATCAAGGATCCTCGTCGCCCCATCGGCTCATTCGTCTTTCTCGGTCCCACCGGCGTGGGGAAGACCGAGCTGGCCAAGGCTCTGGCCGAGGCACTCTTCGACACCGAGGAGAACATGGTCCGCATCGACATGAGCGAATACCAGGAGCGGCACACCGTCAGCCGTCTACTCGGGGCACCGCCCGGTTACGTCGGCTACGAGG
>CAZRID010000129.1:0-8592 GCA_964600055.1 uncultured Acidimicrobiaceae bacterium | reverse complement strand
GGGGTGAGGTCACCTAATTGGGACGCTCCGGGGTCAAATCCGGACCTAGTGGCCCCAATTAGAGGAGGGCCGCTAGCCGGTCCAGGGCCTCGGTGAGGATGGCCTCGTCTTTGCAGAAGGCGAAGCGGACCAGGGAGGAGCCGTCCTCGGGGCGGTGATAGAAGACACTTGGTGGGATCGCCACCACCCGGGCCGTCTCCACCAGATGCCGGCAGAACGCCCGGTCGTCGGAGAACCCAAACGAGTCGAATCCGGCCATCATGAAGTAGGTGCCCTGGGGACGGTGGACCTCGAAGCCAACCGCTTCGAGCCCATCGGCGAGCAGGTCCCGTTTTTTCAGGTAGTCCGACCTGAGGTCCTGATAGAAGCTTTCGGGTGCGCCCATGGCCGCTACCGCGCCGTGCTGAACCGGAGTGGGCGTGGTGAAGGTGAGGAATTGGTGCGCCGACCTGAGCCCGGCACTCAGGGCAGCCGGTGCGATCCCCCATCCCACCTTCCACCCGGTGAGGGAGAAGGTCTTGCCGATCGAGGACAGGGTGAGGGTGCGGTCCCACATCCCCTCGTAGGTGGCCAGCCGCCGGTGCTGCCCGTCGTAGACCATCTCCTCATAAACCTCGTCGGTGATGGCGATGACGTCGTGCTCGACACAGAGGGCAGCGATGGCCGAAAGCTCCTCGTCGCTGAACACACGGCCGGTCGGGTTGTGCGGGTCGTTGACCACGATCGCCTTGGTCTTCGGTGAGAACGCCGCCCGAAGCTGGTCGAGATCGAGGTCGAACGAAGGAGGTCTCAGGGTCACATATCTGGGGACGGCGTCGGTCAAAGAGACGAACACCGGGTAGGCGTCATAGAACGGCTCGATGAGGATCACCTCGTCGCCCGGATTGACCAGACCGAGGAAACTCGCTACCAGCGCCTCGGTGCAGCCACAGGTGATGGTCACCTCGGTCGCCGGGTCGAGGGACCGTCCCAGCAGCGGCCCGTAGCGATCGGCTATCGCCTGACGCAGAGCCGGGATCCCCTGGCTCGGCGGGTACTGGTCGTTTCCCCCTTCTTCCAGGGACCGCCGCGCTGCTTTCTTGACGAAGTCGACCCCGTCCCAATTGGGGAAGCCCTGACCCAGGTTTATCGCATCGTGCTGCAAGGCAAGAGCGGTCATCTCGCTGAAGATGGTTACCCCGAACGAGGCGAGACGGTCGGCTACGGACATGAGGCTGAGATTATGTCCGACTCGCCGGCCCGGTGGCATCACGCTTCGGGCGCCCCCTCGGGCTCGAGGATGACGATCGGGATCTCACGGTCGGTCCTGACCGAGTAGCGGGCGTATGCGTCATAGGCCTTCACCACCCGCGGCCACAAGGTCTCTCGCTCCGATGGGGAGGCGGTGCGCGCCCGCAAAGAGACCCGGGAGCTACCGACCTGGGCCGAGACCGACGGGTCAGCGACCAGATTCAGATACCACGCCGGATGGCGGTCACGCCCACCGAACGAGGCGATCACCACCAGGCTCTCGCCATCCCGGAGACAGAGCAGGGGGACGGTGTGCGGCGTTCCCGTCTTCCGGCCGATCGTGGTCAGGAGCAGCATGTCGTTGTCGACGAGCCGCCGTCCGATCACACCACCGGTCAACCGGTACAGAACCCGGTGCAGCGAGGACAGTCTCCTGACACTGGAGTCCCTCACCCCGCTGTTCAGCCGCCCTCACTGGACTCGGCCCAGAGATTGATGTCGCCTTCCACGGCGTATCGGTCGATGAGTGCCAGCTCCTCATCGGTGAACCGGGTGTTGTCCAGTGCCCCCAATGCGTCCTCGACCTGTGACCAACGACTGGCACCCATCAGGGCCGACGTGACCCGGTCGTCGCGTAGCACCCAGGCGATCGCCATCTGGGCCAATGTCTGACCTCTCTGCCCTGCCAGGTCGTTCAGGGCCCTGACCCGGGTCAGGTTGTCATCACTGAGCATGCCTCGATTGAAGGAGTCGCCCCCGACCGCTCGCGAGTCAGCCGGGACTCCGCCCAGGTACCGATCGGTGAGCAGGCCCTGGGCCAAGGGCGAGAAGACAATGCAGCCGATGCCGAGCTCGCCGAGCACATCGAGGACACCGCCCTCCACCCACCGATTGAGCATCGAATACGAGGGCTGGTGAATGATGAATGGGGTGCCGAGACGGGCCAGGATCGCCGCCGCCTCTCTGGTCTTCTCCGGGCCATAAGACGAGATCCCGACATAGAGGGCCTTGCCCGCCCTCACCGCGCTGTCGAGGGCCCCCATCGTCTCCTCGATCGGAGTGTCGGGGTCGAAGCGATGCGAGTAGAAGATGTCGACGTAGTCGAGGCCCATTCGGGCCAGACTCTGATCGAGACTGGCCAGGAGGTACTTGCGCGAGCCCCACTCCCCATACGGGCCGTCCCACATCAGATAGCCGGCCTTGGTCGAGATGATCAGCTCGTCCCGGTACGGGGCGAGGTCGGTTGCCATCAGCGTCCCGAAATTGTGCTCGGCTGAGCCGGGCGGGGGCCCGTAGTTGTTGGCCAGGTCGAAGTGGGTGATCCCGTGGTCGAACGAGTTGAGGATCGTGCTGCGCCCCTCCTCGCTCAACGAGTCGCCGCCGAAGTTGTGCCAGAGACCGAGTGAGATCCGGGGAAGATCGAGACCGCTGCTCCCGGATCGTGAGTAGGCCATCCGGTTGTAGCGGTCGGGGTCGGGTATGTACAAGGGCTTCTCCTTACTGGTGGTTCAACTCGGGATTCGAACACCCGGGAGGCGGCTCATTCGGACGTCGCCGGGCGCCGTCGCCTTCTTCGCTCGGAGGACCCGCTACTCGGCTCCCACTTGAAGAGCCGGATGGCGAGCGCTGCAGCGACGAGACCCCAAAGCGTCATATATGCGAGCTCGGGCCAATGGAACTGCATCCCGGTAAGTGTGGGGTCGAAGGCGTCGCGGAACGCGTCGGCGAATGATTTCAATGGGAACAGATTCCCGGCGAACTCCATCCACGCCGGCGGGTCCGCGATCGGGAAGAAGATGCCGGAGATGAAGGCGACTGGAAGCAATGTTGCGTTGGTGATCGCCGGTGCGGCATCACCGTTGGGAGAGACGGCAGCAACCAGCATCCCGAGGGCAGCGAAGCAACTCACACCGACGAAGAAGGTGACGATGGCTGCCGGGAGGGTGCGTGGAAAGAGCTGCACTCCATAGAAGAGGATGCCAACGGCCATCATCAAGGTTATGGCGATGAATGCCAGCCAGACGGCTGAAGCGACCCGACCCGTGATGTACGCCCATGGGGGGATCGGGGTCCCCCTGACCCTCTTCAGGATCCCGTTATCGCGTGCGATGGCGGTGCCGATCGCCAGGTTGGTGTAACTAGCGGAGACGGCTGCGAAAACGGCAAGTCCGGGCGTGAAGAACTGGGCGGTGGTCACGCCGAGGCCCTCGATCTCTTCATTGCCGAAGATCGCGACGAAGAGCACGAGCAACATGAGGGGGAAAACGAGCGTGAAAAAGGCCGCGATCGGGGTGCGCCAGAAGACCTTGTTCTGATACCTGATCTGCTGCCAAACGAGCTGTCCGACCGTAGGGCGGGAAATGGTCTCAGTCGTCACGGGTCAGCTCCAGATAGACATCCTCTAGAGATGGTCGGTCGACCGCCAGTTGGTCCAATTCCAAGCCACGCTGCACGGCCCAAGAGGTCAGTTCGTAGAGGGCCCGGGTCGGTGACTTCGCGTCGATCTCGACCATCGAGCCGCTGACCCGCGCTCCCAGGATCGGAAGGTCGTCGGTGCCAGTTCCTTCGGACAGGGAGAATCGAATAACAGCGCCACCACCGTCCCTCCCACCGAGAGTCTCTGGCGTCCCTTCGGCGACGATTCGGCCGTGGTCGATGATGGCGATCCGATCGGCGAGATGCTGTGCTTCGTCCATGTAGTGGGTGGTGAGCAGGATTGTCTTCCCCAATGCGGTCAGGTTTTCGAGTATCGCCCAGGCCTGGCGCCGGGCCGATGGGTCGAATCCGGTGGTGGGCTCATCGAGGAAGATGAGGTCCGGGTCCCCGACCAGGCCAAGTGCCAGCTCCAACCGGCGCTGTTGACCACCCGAGAGGGTCTTGATCCGGGCGTCGGCCTTGTCCTGGAGGCCTACCATCGCGATCAGGTCCTCGGCGGGAAGACGTTTGGGGTACATCCCGCCATAGATGGTGAGCGCCTCCCTGACGCTCAGTTCCCGCTCGACAGCCCCCTCTTGGAGAACAATGCCGATTCGCTCCCGGTATTCACGCCCACCCGTGGCAGGGTCGAAGCCAAGAACCGAGATGTTGCCCTCGTCGGCACCACGATGACCCTCGAGGATCTCGACCGTGGTCGTCTTCCCCGCACCGTTTGGCCCGAGGAGCGCAAACACCTCACCGGCTTCGATGACGAGGTCCACCCCGGCGACAGCGGTCAGGTCGCCGTAGCGCTTCACCAAACCCTTGACCTCGATGGCGGCCATCAGTCGATGCTAGGTGGGTGAGAGTGGTTCGGCTTTCTCGGTCCCCTCTGGCAGGATTACCGAATGGCACCAACGACAAATGACACCGGCCCGGTGGTGGTCGGCATCGACGGCTCGGACGCGAGCTTGGTCGCCTTGCGTCAGGCTGCCCGAGAGGCGGGTTGGCGAGGAGTCGAATTGCATGTCGTTCACGCCCTCGATGTGACCCCGGCCGTGCTCCATCTCGCCAACAATCAGACGATCAACACCCGGGAGCTGGCCGAAAGCGACCGGGAAGAGATATGGAAGCTGGCGACGCCGATACTCCACGATTCGAGCGCCGAGGTGGTGAAAGTGAACCGGGATGGCGAACCCGGGTCCGCCCTCGTCGACTACAGCCGCGAGATCGGTGCGTCCATCCTCGTGGTCGCCCCCAGGGGACGGGGCAGGGTGGTCGATGCCCTCCTCGGATCGACCGCACAGCGCGTGGTCAGAGATGCCGAATGCGACGTCCTGGTGGTCAAGACGTCCTAAGAAACCCCCCTCCCCCTTCCGGGTACTCCCCCCTCCGGGGGGAGACACCGTAAACCCACCCCCTTCCGGGTACCTCGCCTTCGTGGGGAGAAATGAACGACACGTTTCCTCCCCCGAAGGCGGAGGTGGCCCACCAGGGCCGGAGGGGGACTCCACCCTCTGGGACGCTGTTTCGTCTTGAGTTTGCGAGGGTAAATGTCGATTAGTGATGGTGTCGTGGCTGTACGCGCTCGTGTTGGCGGTGTTGTTGGCGGTGCTTCCTCCGGGAGGGTCGTTTGTCGACGACGAGGGGAACATCCACGAGGGTGGCATCGAAGCGATCGCCGAAGCCGGGATCACTCAGGGCTGCAACCCACCGGCCAACGATCGTTACTGCCCTGACCGGACCGTCACCCGCGGTCAGATGGCCGTGTTCATCTCCCGGGCGCTGAGCCTCCCCGACACTCCCAACGACTATTTCAACGACGACAGCGGGCACATTTTCGAAGGTGGGATCAACCGTCTCCGAGCGGCTGGGATCACCCAGGGGTGTAACCCACCGGCCAACAACCGGTTCTGTCCCGACCGTGAGATGACCCGGGGGGAGATGGCAGCGATGCTGGCCCGGGCCTTCGATTATCCGGTGTCGAACCAGGACCGGTTCGTCGACGACAACGGTCACATTTTCGAAGCTGCGATCCAAAGGATCGCCGCCGCCGGGATCACCGTCGGATGCAATCCACCGGCCAACAACCGGTTCTGCCCGGACCAGAAGATCAAACGCGACCAGATGGCCACCTTCCTCACCCGAGCCCTCAACCTCACCCCCAACAAACCACCAGCCCGCTGCCCGACTCTTCCCGCCGACGACATCTGGAACACCCCGGTCGACGATCTGCCGGTGCACGCCAGGTCGGGCCAGTACGTCTCCTCGATCGGGAGCTCGGCTCACATGCACCCGGACTTCGGCTCCGGTGTGTGGCCACCGGGATCGCACAGCCCGATCGGCATCCCCTATATCGATGTGCCAGCCGGGACCCCTGCGGTGACCATCACCTACACCGCCTACGGCCCCGAGTCAGATCCCGGCCCGTTCCCGATCCCTGGCAACGCACCGATCGAAGGGGGCCCCGACTCCTCCGGCGACCGACATGTGATCGTGGTCGACCGTTACCGATGTGAACTCTTCGAGCTGTTCAACGCCCACCCCGGCCCGGGGACATCGTGGAGGGCGGCCTCGGGTGCTCACTACGAGCTCGACTCCTCCGAGCTGAGACCGGAGGGCTGGACCTCGGCCGACGCGGCAGGTCTGCCGATCTTCCCCGGCCTGGTCCGATACGACGAGGTGGCTTCCGGTCACATCGGCCATGCCATCCGGTTCACCGCCCCCGAGACACAGGCCGCCCACGTCTGGCCTGCCCGGCACGACGCCTCGAGCTCGTCCAGCCTTGCCCTGCCGCCGATGGGCCAGCGATTTCGGATGAAGGCAGGATTCGACATCACGGGCTACGCGCCTCAGGTCCAGGTGATCCTCCGGGCCTTCAAGGAGTACGGGATCATCCTCGCCGACAACGGCTCGTCGTGGTACGTCTCCGGAGCTCCCGATCCCCGTTGGGACAACGACATCCTCCACGAGCTGAAGGAGATCCCCGGTTCGGCATTCGAGGCGGTCGATGTCTCCTCGCTGATGCTCGACCCCAACTCGGGGCAGGCCCAGCAGCCCTGATTGTCTGCCCTTACTGCCGTGCCGCTACGGCAGCCGCCGCTTCGGGAGATGCCTTCTTCGAAGCTCGGGTATTCCATTTGTAGAGCTCGTAATCACGAGTGATCCCCACGACGGCGTTGTAGACGGCTGCTTAGAAGAAGGCGAACCAGAGAAAGGCCTCGGCGTTCGCCTTCCCGGCTCCGTTAGGCGGGGCCCGGCGATCGTGCTCACCGCTATCGAGTTCCACTCGGTGATCACCGCGGCGTCGGCTGCTGGTGGGGGTTTGTGGCCTCCGGTGGGGGGATTGTGGCCCATGGCTCGGGTCGCCGCCAGCACTTCGCTAATCACAAGCGCACTCAATGCACGAGTTGCCCTCAGGCGCCAGTAATCAATTGATCCACCGGCGCAAAATCGTCGGTCAGGGGCCTCGCGCCGGCGATGAACCCGGCCAGATCTGATCCGGTGCTTCCCAATTCGACCCCGCCCCGAACTCGTATCGCCGTCTCCACCGCGGCGACATCGATAGGCCCGTTGGAGCCCACCAGGACAAAGTTGCCCCCGGTGATCCCGGCCAGATAATCGGCGGGGGCGAACACCGCGACATGTTCGAAAACCTCCATCAATGTCGCCGCCTCGGCACGGGCAAACCCCAGACCCGCGCTGTCGATCACATTCAACGTGTAGATGCCGTCGGGAGTGAGGCGATCGGCGATCTTCTCCACGAACTCGACCGTCGTGAGATGCCAGGGGACACTGAGACCGGTGAACGCATCACCGATCACGACATCGACAGATCGGACCGGCACCTGCTCGATGGAGCGTCTGGCGTCGTCGATCACTACCCGGGCCTCGTCCTGGAAGCCGAGCTCCTGGCGCCCGATGTCGACAAGGGAGGAATCAATCTCGAGCACCAGATGATCGGTGCCGGGCCGGGTGGCATCGAGATAGCCGGGGAAGGTGAAGCCACCACCCCCGATTGAAAGCACATCGAGGGGGCCGGGACCCATCTCGGTGTCGATCATATCGACCATGACCCTGATGTAGCGGAACTCGAGATGAGTCGGGTCGGCCAGGTCGACATAGCTGTTGCGAGCACGGTCGAGTACCAGAGTCCGTCCCGAGGGTCGGCCGTCGTCGACCACGATCTCGGCACAGTGATAGGTCGTCTCATACTGACACGGCCCGTCGAAGCTGACGACCATGGTGACCGTCAGCGCCAGGGCGCCGAGGGTTCCACCGACCACCCAGCTGCTGCGGCCTGCCCACATGACCAGCCCGAAGACCACGAGCGATATCCCGACGCCGATCACGATGGGCCGGGTGGGGAACGCAGCTATCAGGACGAATCCGGTGACAAAGGTGCCAAGGATGGCGCCCGCGGTTCCGATCGCGGAATAGCTGCCGACGACCGAGCCCGTGTTCTCCAGAGAGGCTAGCTGGATCTTGACCACCACCGGCGGGACGGCCGACAGCACCGCAGCAGGTGCAAAGAAACCGAGGGCGGTGATGACGACGATCGACATCGGGCCGGGCGAGGTTGCCGGGCCGACGAGGTCCACGATCAGGGGCGTAGCGGTGGCAGTGAGACCACCTGCCACCAACAACGGCCCGAGGAGGCGACGAGGGTCGCCACGATCGGCGGCCCGACCACCGGCCCAGGCTCCCACCGAGATGCCGGCAAGGATCACCCCGATGATCCCGGTGAAGACCTCCAAGCTGACACCGAGATAAGGCGCCAGCAGCCGGCCGGCCAGAATCTCCAGGATGAGAACGGCGGCGGAAGTGACGAACACGAGGAGTCGGGCGAGGAGCTGAGTCAAGAAATCCCATTCTCGCGCGAGGATCTCGACCTATAGGTCGAGATCCTCGCGCGAAAACGAAGATTCAATGCCCGACCCCGCTGCC